>QMUF01000001.1 GCA_003663525.1 Thermococci archaeon
GGTTTGAAGTATATAAACTTTATTTGCTTTATTTTATATGTTCCTTTTTTATAAGGTTGTTCTTGTACGGACAAAGATCCTGAAAGAAGCATTCGTGGCATTTTGGGCCTATTGGTCTGCAAATACTTTTCCCGTGATCTACCATTGCGTGGTTTACATATATCCACAAGTCCTCCGGGATCAACTTTTTTAAATACTCCTCAACTTTCTCTGGCGCAACTGTTGGAGGGGCTAAGCCTAAGCGTTTGCTTATTCTGTTCACGTGGGTATCAACAGGGATAGTTTGTTTTCCAAATCCGTAAGCTAAGACAATGTTTGCGCACTTTCTTCCAATTCCTGGAAGTTTCATAAGTTCCTCAATTTTATCTGGGACTTTTCCACGATATTCTCTCAAAATTATCTGGGAAGTTCGGACTATCCATTCCCCTTTGGTTTTCCATAGACCAACACCATTGTTTCTTAAAAACTCTTGCATTTCTTCTACGGATGTATTGGCAATGTTTTCAATATTCTTGTATTTTTTGAAGAGCACCTCCCATACCTTGTTTGTAACCTCATCTCTCATTCTTTGCGAGATTATACAGTGAATGAGTGTTTTATAGGGATCTCCAATTAGGAGTTTTTCTCTTTGATAGTGATTTATCAGGCGTTTCACTATCTCTTGGGCTCTCCTTTTCTTCTCTTCCCAGTTTTCTTCAAAGGTGAATGATTGTGAGTTTTTTGCCGCCATTATGGATCACCGTTATAATTCCATCTGAGATTTTGACCTCTTTGAGATTCTCGAACTCTTGATTAAAAATCTTATGTCCTTTTTGGTTTAAAATTAGAATACCATCTTCGAAAATTGTTACAATGCCTTTTTCAAATATATACACCTCTTGGATTTCTTCATCAAACTCAAGGGTTAAGCTGAATATTTCTCTTTCAGTAAGTTCTATTCTAGTACCTTCGGTTATTTTCGTGACTTTTGGTTCACTGTAGATCACTTTAAATGGAAGAGGCTTCCCTAGGAGGTCTATTTCTATATTGCTCCCTTCCTTAATCTCTTTTCCCATAAGTTTTGCTTTTATAATTTCAATGAACTCTGGAGTTAGAGGAGTATCGAAAAGAGGTTTTAACACAACCTTCATTTCATTCACCTACTTTTTCTTCTCTTTTCTTGTAATAAGATTTTTGAATCATAACATTTATAACCGATATGTCGTTAGACATATCTGGTGATGTATGTGGAAAGACCAAAATATAAGGGTCGCCTTAAATTGCTTATTCTTCACTTACTAGAAGAGGGCCCGCATCATGGTTATGGGATAATGGCAGAACTCGAAAGTCGATATGGGATCCCAAGTCCAAGCGCTGGATCTATATATCCAATTTTGTCAAGTTTGAAAAAACAAAGCCTGATTGAAGTGGTTAGGGAAGACAAACGGGAAAAAAAGCTTTACCAAATAACAGATAAAGGGAGAGAATATCTTAAGAGCCACAAAGAAGAGGTTGAGGAGACTATTAAAATGATAGAATCATTTAGAGAATTTGGGAATTTGGGAGGGAATAAACTCAAAGAAGCAATTAAGGAAGTTTTTATGGCCCTTCCATCACTCACAGAGGAACAAAAAAAAGCACTTTCAGATGAGATTGAGGAATTTACGAGGAAAATTAGATTAATAATCTTGGGGGGGAAGTGAAATGTATGCTATTGAAGTTGAAAATTTGGTAAAGAAATATGGGGATTTTGAAGCTGTTAAGGGTATCTCGTTTAAAGTAAATAGGGGAGAGATATTTGGATTTTTGGGCCCCAATGGAGCAGGTAAGACAACTACTGTTCATGTACTTACCACTCTCCTTAGATTAACCTCTGGAAAAGCCACTGTAGCGGGACACGATGTTGTAAAGGAGCCAATGGAGGTTAGGAAAAGGATTGGCATTGTATTTCAGGATCCTAGCTTGGATAGGGAGTTGACGGCTTATGAGAACATGTATATTCATGGAAGAATTTATGGGTTAACTGGAAATAAGCTGGAAGAAAAGATAGAAAGGCTCCTTAAATTTGTTGAATTATGGGAGTTCAGAGATAAACCCGTAAAGACGTTCAGTGGAGGTATGCAGAGGAGACTCGAAATAGCACGTTCACTTCTTCATGAGCCAGAAATCCTATTCTTAGACGAGCCTACAATAGGTCTTGATCCTCAAACAAGGGCTCACATCTGGGATTACATCAAAGCAATGAAAGAGGAACACAACATGACGATTTTCCTAACCACACATTATATGGATGAGGCCGAGCAGCTAGCAGACAGAATTGCTATAATTGATCATGGTAAGATAATTGCGGAAGGAACGGCCAATGAGTTGAAAAAATTGGTTGGTAATGATGTAGTGTATCTTAAACTTGAAGCTCCAGAAGAAGTTAAATGCCTAAAAGCGGAGTTTATCAAGGGTTGTAAAATTCTAGCTGACGGAAAGGTGCAATTAGAAGTGGAAAATGCTGCAGAAGCTCTCCCAAAGCTCTTTACTTTGGTCCAGCACTTAGGAGTTAAAATTCTTGAGGTTACCTATCACAGGCCTACGCTTAATGATGTTTTCTTACACTTAACTGGAAGAGAGATAAGAGAAGAAAGTGGAGAAAATCCATTCAAGATAGTTCGCATGAGGGTGAGAAGGTGATGAAAATGAGGGTGTTTATCACTATGATTTACAGGCAGACAAAGCGCTTTTTTAGAGCAAGGTCAAGAGTAATGGGAATGATAATAAATCCTCTGATCTGGTTAGTGTTTTTTGGTCTTGGGTGGAGTAAAGTTTTCGACAATCCCATGGCCAGGACTATATTTGGAGGGGTTGATTATCTCACTTTCCTAGCACCGGGTATATTTGCCATGACCATATTCAATCAGAGCTTTGTGAGCGGTGTAAGCGTTATATGGGATAAGCAATTTGGCTTTTTAAAGGAGGTGTTGGTAGCACCAGCTTCAAGAAAAGAAACTATTCTAGGGAGGTTAACAGGAGATTCACTCCTCACAACAATCCAAGGCTTTATAATACTCCTATTGACATTCTTATTGGCAGAAAATCTTAAAATTTCCGGAATAATCCCTGCCCTTTTAATAGGCTTTCTCTTGGCTATAGCGTTCTCTGGGTTTGGGACAAGTCTGGCCCTCAAAATGGAAAGTATGGAAGGATTTCAGATGATAATGATGGTTTTAATGTTGCCACTCACGTTCCTCAGCGGGGCCATATATCCAATAGAAGCTATGCCAAGCTGGATGAAGGCTTTGGCTTATATAAACCCACTAACCTATGCAGTGGATGGAGCTCGCTATTATCTCGTAGGAGCAAATGTTACCAAGTTTTCCATAACAATTGACTGGGCAGTGTTGAGTCTCATTGCAGTTGTATTAGTCAGTCTTGCCATGGTGGAATTTGAAAAAGCGACTATTGATTGAGTTCTTTTTTATTTTTGAATTTTTCGTAACTTATTTTCAAGGCCTGTAATACTGGAAGCGATTGTCCAGCAAAAAATGTCAACATAGCTCCTCCGCCCGTGCTTATATGAGAAATTCCTTTTATGTTGTATTGATATATGCTGGCTATGCTATGTCCCCCTCCCACTATAGAAAATGCTTTGCTCTCTCCTATTGCTTTAAATACTTCTATTGTGCCTTTAGCAAATTCTTCAATCTCAAATACTCCCATTGGGCCGTTGGCCACTATTATACTTGCTTCTTTTAGGATCTCGCTATACTTTTCTATTGTTCTGCTTCCAATGTCCAAAATTGGCCTTTCATCAAATATCCATTTTTTGTCACTTAGCAGGTCTATTTCTACTCTCTCTCCTTTGTATTCAACGGCAAAATCTATGGGGGTTCTTATATATGGATAAAATTCATTTAAAATATTTTCTGCTCGATCTACAAGTTTTATTAATTCCCTTTCACCTAGAAAGTTAATATTGGCATTCCCTAAGTCAAACCCTTTAGCGAGAGTGAATATGTGTCCCACTAAACCTCCAGTTAAAATTAGATCTGCCTTCTCATTTCTTAGCACATTCTCTACAACGTTTAAGGAGTCTTCTACCTTAGCACCTCCAAGTACATAGATTTTAGGTCTTTCTAGGGTTTCATAGGCCCTTGTTAGGGCTTTTATTTCTTTTTCCATTAGGAAACCGGAGATCATGGGCCTCATTCTTGCAAATCCAACTAATGAAGGTTGAGATCGGTGAGCAGCAGCGAACGCCTCGTTTACAACATAGTCAATTAAGGGAGATAATTTTCTAACAAAATGCGTTCTCTCGCAATATTCCAGTGGTTTTTGTTTTGTTTCTTCTGCTGCAAATCTAAGGTTTTCGAGCATTAAAACTTCACTGGGCTTTAGGGCCTTTATGGCGTCTCTTGCACATTTTCCAAAAATATCATCCACGTATTTTACTTTCACACCTAGGAGAGAACTCAAAATTTCAGCATGTTGCTCTGTGCTCAAATAATCTTCCTCATAGGGTTTGCTTTGGTGAGTACCAATTACCACTTTTGCTTTGTGCTCTAGCAGATATCGTATGGTATGCAGCACAGCTCTAAATCTGGCATCACTGATGATCTTCCCATCTTTTACAGGGGAATTAAGGTCTGCTCTGAGAAAAATGACCTTATCATGGTAATTGAAGTCCGATAACCTGAACATGATCTCACCTGATTTTTGTAAATTTTGAGAAGTTAAAAGGTTATTCTAAACACTTATGGTGGTAATTTATTATATGAAAGCTTTGTCCTTCAGACGGGGGGAAGGTGGTTAACTAAGATATGAGAGAAGTGCATGCCAAAAGGAATTTATATTATAACTACCTAACTTTTGTTAACTATGGAGAATAATCGGATGTGATATCATGGAGTGGAGTTTAGAAATTTTACAAGAGGCCTCTCGGGAAATTCTAGTTGAAGCTTTGATAAATTTACTTGATCAAATGGGGTTTAACAATGTAGAGAAAATTGAGAACCCAGAAGAGTGGGGTGTAGAAATCTTGGCCCTCAGGGATGATCCCATTGCAGGGTTTGAGAAATATGTAGTGAAGATTAAGCATGAAGCTTTAGCCTCTTCTCAGGATATTGAATCATTTGGCGAGGCAATAATGAGATCTAAGGCAGATAAAGGGATATTTCTGGCAATACACGGCTTCACTAAAGACGCAAAACTTCTTGTGGGAAAAGAGTACAAGGGGAGGATGATTATATGGGATGGTGAAAAGTTTGTTGAGGAATTAAATGAGAGGGAAGTGCCAGTAAGTAAAGAGCTACTCGAAAAAATTGAGAGAAAAAGAGAGCAAGAAAAACTAGAAGAGAGACGGAAGGGGGCTTTGAAGGTAATCAAATTAGATGCTCCGCTTCTATACTCCTTTTCTGCTGATAAGGTCTTTGATCAAATATCTTCTTTACTTGAAAGGAAATATAAGATAAAGAAAGAGGATATTCTTTTGAATGGGTTAACTTTAGAGGTTTTGACGGCATATATTTTTTCTTGGTCCTCTCAGATGGATGAGAACATGAAAGATAAGGCTTTAGTTCCATCTAGAGATGGGATATTACCCTTTGTGAGTAAGAATGATGGATTGGAGAAAAGAGTCTCTAAAGCACTTCTGGGGAGCGGTTCTGCCATTAAGGCAAGTGAGGTAAGGGTTGTTGAACCATTAACACCAAGTGAGGCAGTCTTACTTGTTAAATCAAAACTTGCAGAGGATTTAAAAGTCTCTCAAAGTAGCATCATATTGCATTCCCGGAAAAAGATATATATTCCTCAAAAAGCGATGTTGGATTTGCAAGTTGGGGTAAATCTCGCAAAGGGAAGAGTGGATCTCAAGAGCAAAGAAGCTACTCTTGAAATAGAACCCCTTCCCAAAGGGAAACTACTTGAGATTGCCAGAGAAGAATGTAGAAACTTGCTTGGTGAGGATCTTGGGAATATCTCACTTAACATAAAGGATAATGTTGCTATAATAAATGGCCAAGTTAGCAGGTTCCTTTTTGGGGCAGCTGTTCATATATACAGCGGGAGAGTTTTAAAGAAAAAATCAAAGATGAAGAAAGATGCAATCCTTTCTGAGGTTTCTGATAGATATCCTGGGGGAAAAGTCATTTCTTTTACTGAAAAAGAGGGTAAAGCAATAATTGACGTATTAACTCCAGAAGGTATTGTGATTTTGGAGTTTAATTTAGAAAATGGAGAGTATAATATTAAGGCGGAACTCTTACATCCATACAATCTTGCAAAAACTGGAAAAGACCTTATTGAAAATAATTTTGATATAAAACATCTTAAGCTTGTTGACTTTAAGGTTATTAACCACAGAGACATAGAGTTGGTTCTAGAAAGCGAGGATGGGAAAGTTCTGTTAAAAGCCGATGGTAAAAGTGGGGATATCATGGATTATTTTGTCGAGATTAGTCCGCAAAAAGCCAGAAAAATAATCTTGGAAAAATACTCTGGATGGCGAATAAAGAAAATAGAAGAGTTAAAAGATAATTATAAAGCAGAATTAGAGAATGACAGACTCCTATTGAGAATTTCTCTTAGTAAAGATGGAAAGATACTGGAAGAGACTGATAAGCATCTAAAAGAGGAAGTTGCAAGGGAAATTGCAGAAAAATTCTTGGATGAGAAGGGCATAAGTGCGGAAATTAAAGAAATAAAGCTTGATACCAACTGGTGGGTTAGGTTTGCAGGTGAGGAAAGAGTTGGGAAGATTCTCATAGAAAGGATCTCTGGAAGAGTTTTAAAGAGTGAAATTTTCCTGACAGAAGCTGTGATTGAGGAGATGTATCAAAAACACGTACTGGAGAAGTTTAATGATAAAAATCTGAAAACAGAAACTATAATAGTTCACAAAGAAAAGGGATATGCAACTATAAAACTCTCTGGGAATGAGGCTTTTTATTATGCAAAACTTGATCTAAGAACAGGAAAATTACTGGAGGAAGATACAGTACCCAACAAGGGTTTAATGGCAAAAATAAAGAAATTGCAGTTGGATGCAAAATATAAATAGGTGATCAAGTCATTAAAAGGCTCTCAATGAGCTTTATGGCCTCTACTATTTTTGTTTCTGGGATTTCTTCTTCCGGTAATTCTAGATTAATCACGAGTCTCTCCTCTTGTCTTTCGTCATCTAGGCCGTATACTTCAAGTTCTTCGATATCCACATCTTCGAAAAAATTCTCTATTTCTGGTCCTATGACTTTTTTGTCATTCCCATAGACTTCCACTCTTATCAGATCATCTTTGGATGAGGCCATAACTGCTATTTCATAATCTCCAATTTTCTTTGTGAATTTTATCATATTGCCATACCCTAGAACTTCTTCATTAAAACCAAGTTTTTTCATAACACTCCTCATTCTCTCAATCTTAGCTTTTATCCTGTTTAACAGTCTATCTCTCAACTTATAACTCTCTTCCAAGGCCCTTTTTATACCTTCACTCGCCTTTTCAACCTCTCCTTCCCATATTCCAATCAGTTTTATACCAGAAGAAGTTGGCCGGAGTTCAATCTTCAAATTTTCTATATCAAAATCCTTCAAATCTTCAATTCTAAGTTCGCTAATACTGAGGATATCAAATTCGATTCGAACTAGATTTCCAAAGGCTTTTCCTCTAAATTTCAAAGGGCATCACCCTAAGAGGGGGAAGTTGAGGGTGTTTAAAAACCCTTCTATGTAATAGAAGAAAAAGTACAAAAAATAAAGAATTCATTTCTTCTTCCTACGGACTATTAGAGGCAATAATGCAAGACTTATAATTGCTGCAGGGCCACACACACCTCCAGACTCTGTTGTCGTGGAAGGTGAAGTAGGAGTTTCTGTTGTTGAAGAAGTCGTTTCTGGTGGGGATGCTGTTGAAGGGCTAGAAGTAGTTGATGAGGATGTTGGAGTTTCAGTTGTACTTGAGATTGTGGAAGTTTCTATTTCTCCAACGGTCATTTCGGAAGTTGCTTTGTTTCCGTAGAAGTCTATCGCTACAGCCCTTATTATATATTCATCTGCATCTACCTCTGGGATCTCGGCCATAAAGTACTCTGCTTGTCCTCCACTGCTTTGAACTGCTGGATATTTCGTAACAACTCCTTTTGCTTCGATCTCTACATAAATATCCTTGACTCCTAAGTTGTCTTTTACGCTGATATAAACTTTAAATGGTTTTCCTTTTGTGGGTTTGGACGGAGTAAGGTATGAGATATCTATTTGGGGATTCTCTGTGTCTTTCCCCTTGCTTATAACTAGTTGAGATACTCCTTTGGGTACAGTTATTTCAAAGAGTTCATATGTTTTGTCTCCTATTTTTCTCTCTCCAAGAAGCTTGTATGTGATGTTTGTTACACTTGCGTCAACTTGAGCCCCATCTGGGATTTCAATGGCAAATTTTCCACTTTCTTCTCCCAATAGGTTAATGAATTTTACAGCACTACCGAAATCAGTTGCCCACCGGAATGTTATGAACTCTTGTGGAACTGGAAGAGAGATGAAGTCGTTGAAGAGGCTTCCAAACATCTTTTCCACTTCGGGGAGTTTAACGTTTCCGTTCTCGTCTATCTCTACCACATTGGATCCGTACCATGTTGGACTATAGCTTGGTTTTGATGGGGGATTGGGTTCCTTATCTGGGGCTCCTGTTGCGGTTAAGGTAACGAACCAGTGCTCATTACCGTTCTTGTCTACGTAAATGTGAAGTTTGTCATGGTGAATATGGCCACTCATAATAAGTTTAATGTTGTACTTCTCAACATCTTGGAGGAAACGCCTTGCTATGTCAAGATGCTCTTGATTTCTTCCAAACCAATAATAACTACCATATTGTATCATTTCTTGCCAATCTTCGTCGTCGAATGCTGAAACACCCTCAATTCTACCCCCGATCCATCCTTGTGGGCCGGAATACCAATATGGGTGGTGGACAATTACTATTGGGATTTTATCGGGATGATCTTCAAGCACTTTTTCCATCCATCCTAACTGATTCATGTAAGGATGAGCTTCATCTCCATGAGAGTCGAGGGCTATGATGATAAACTTTCCAATAACTATGTAGTAGTCCGTAGGCCCTATAAGTCTGGAATAGTAATTAGGTGGATCATCATGATTTCCTTTGACAATTATTGTAGGCCTTCCGGCTACGGTTGCATGGGAGATTATATCAAGCAGTAACCTGTATCCTTTGCCATCTCCGGCAGTATCTACCACATCACCCGTGTTTATTGTAACATCAACTCTATCATCCATGGCCCAGTATGTGTAAGCACTATCTGCGGCAATGTAGCTGTGAAGCGGGACTATTATACCTCCATCGCATAATTCTTGAATTTTTTTCATGTTTCTCTGGAAGTATTCTCCACAAACATAACCAAATTTAGTACCGCTGGTAATATGAATATCGCTTACATGTGCTATTCTAAGCACCTTTGGGTATTCCTCGAGAACCCAGACACCATTAGGGATGATAACCTCTCCTTTACTTGACTTAACTTGAAGGAAATAGACATCTGGAACAACATTTTCAGGTATTTTGGCTTTTATTGTGCCATCTTTTTGCAGGATTTCAAGTTTATATGGGCCGTTCATCACCGAAACAATTGAAAGTTCCATAATATCAACGCCTTCTTGAGGCTGTATCTCTATGGTCTCTCCGGGGAGGCCAATAGCTGGAGCTCCTGGCATTGGTATTTTTAGAATATCTCCTGGGAATGCTTCTGCATTTACTTGGTTTATATTAACTAGGGAGAGTGTTAGAATAGCTAACAAAAAAGCAAGTGCTCTCTTCATAATATCACCAAAATAATAGGGAACTTCAAACATTAAAAGATTATTGTTTGAAATAATTCAAGGATTCCACCTTAAAGCCGCTGTAGCAAACCCCATAATCTTTTCTGCAAGTTTATTTTTGCCTCCAAGTCGTTTGTAAGTGAGGTATCCTTTCCATATTTCTCCATAGAGCTTTTGGGCCTCCTTTACATTTAATTTTCTTGTTGCTACGTAGAGTCTAGTGAGGTTTATTGCCATCTCAAGAAGGTAAAAATCTGCTCTACTAAGAGGGGGGCATAAGATTGGGAGCATATCTACTTTCGAAGGGATTAAGGAGCATCTTAAAATTTGGGCCTCTCCAAGTTGATCTGTTATGATTTCCTCTTGGAACTCTATTTTTCCCTCTATACTAGGTAGGCTCTTTATCTTCCTAAGGGGAATTGTCTTGGCTTTTTCCCACTCTAACTCAATGGGAAGGTTAAGCGCTGTTTTTACTAAAAGTTCCACATTCCAGGTTATATGCAGTACGCCATAAGGGTATTCTCTTATATCTTTAGCACTTTTTCCTTCGAACAGCTTAAAATGGAGTTTATTGTCTCTTTTAATAACACCAACTGGAGTTATGTTAGATTTTGTAACCAATAAAAGCTCATAAACCTTACCTTCTTTGAGCATTTGCATCTTGTGACCTCCAATAAAAGGAGAAAAACTAGAGAGTTTTGGGAAGTACAAGGATGTCTTCTCTCTCTATGTAGAAGGTGACACCTCCTTGGGGTCTCAGACCTATAACGTCTCTATCATTTATTGTCCTAGCTATTATTCTCCTCTCTCCAAATAGTCCAACAACCTCGATGAAAAAGCCATAGTACTCTATTAGATCCACTTTTCCAGTTATTGAAACAGCGTTTTCAATGGGATGCAGGCTGATACGTTCAGGTCTTATGACTACCACAACTTTATCATTCTCTCCGGTATAAGTTAGGCCGTCGAGCCTGAGTCCTTCAAACTCTACTGTTACTTTGTCCCCATCCCTTTCCACGACTTCCGCTGGGATTACGTTAGTCTTACCCATGAAAGCTGCCACAAATTCAGTTTTTGGCTGCTCGTATATTTCTTTTGGTGTTCCTACTTGCTCTATTTGTCCGATATTCATCACTGCTACTCTATCACTTATTGCCATGGCCTCTTCTTGGTCGTGGGTAACATAGATAACCGTGATTCCGAGTTCTCGTTGTATCCTTCTTATTTCAGATCTCATTTCAAGTCTAAGCTTTGCATCCAAGTTTGAGAGAGGCTCATCTAAGAGTAGAAGCTTAGGTTCAACTACGAGAGCCCTTGCTATTGCTACTCTTTGTTGTTGGCCTCCACTCAGCTGGGTTGGATATCTATCTTCATAACCTTGGAGCTTAACCAGTTCAAGCGCCCATTTTACCTTTTTTTCGATTTCTTGTTTGGGAAGCTTTTTTACCTTGAGTCCATATGCCACGTTGTCATATACTGTCATATGGGGCCACAAGGCGTAGTTTTGGAAGACCAAAACGGCACCTCTCTCACTTGAACTTTTGTAGGTAACATCCTCGTCATCAAAGTGTAATTGTCCACTGTCAGGAAAATCCAAACCTGCTATTATTCTCAAGGTGGTTGATTTTCCACAACCGCTTGGTCCGAGGAGAGTAAATAACTCTCCGTGTTTTATATGAAGATCAATACCCTTTAACGCAACGGTTTCACCAAATGTTTTTACTATGTTCTCAAGTTTAACCTCGACCATTTTCTCACCTCATGTTAATCCAATAAATGAATATCTTTGCTTTGTGATAATGTTCACAACAACGATTGCCGTGATTTGCACAACTATCAATAATACACCTAATGCCGCTGCTATGTTGATACTACCTGCAGCTGACATTAAGACTTCTTTCATGAATGCTGTTATTGGGGCTTGATCCATGTTAATTGAACCTAGGGTTATTCCCACGCTTGTTTCGCTCATAGAGTAAACAAAGCTAAGCATTGCTCCACCAAAGACATTTAACGAAATTAATGGCATCAATATTCCTGTAACAGTCTTCCATCTTGAGGCTCCGAGGTTTATTGAGGACTCTTCGAGGGAGATATGTACTTGCTGTAACCCAGCGTAAACTGATCTGGCAGCAAAGGGAAGTCTTCGTATAGAGTAAGCTAGTATCAGGACGAGGGCAGGATTAAATCCATAGAGGGATGTTGGATTTAGGGGTGAGTTCTCTGGTGTCACTGCTGAGAAGAAGTAAAAGTATCCCATTGCCACGACTATTCCAGGAACCGCAATTGGGAGTATCACCATGCTTTCTAGTATCGGACTTAATATCCCCTTGAACCTGCTTGTTGCATAGGAGGAGGTTATTGAGAGGAGGATTATAAGGATAACAGCTGCTCCAGAATAACTTAGGCTGTTTACAATGAATCTTCTCACATCGGGGTTCAGGAGCATCTCTTTTATGTAATCGATAGTAAATCCTTGAGGAAGGACTGTTGTGGTCCACCTCTCAGAGAAAGCGAGCATTATAACACCTATTTGGGGGAAGATTGTAAGCAGTAACACTGGGAGGAGGGTTAGGTAGATTAAGAGAGCTTGCCATGGTTTTGGTTTACTTATTCTTGGTTTCCATCTTCCACCCTTGCTCAGCATTGCATATTGTCTTAAACTTACATATTTTCTAATTCCGAGGAAGGCTATCACTGCTAAAATGAGCATTATTATTGATAGGGCTGCTATTTCTGGGCTTCTCTCTCCTAGACCATATATAAATTTACTGAATATCTGGTATGACATTAACTTTTTAGCCAGTGGATCCCCGTGGAATACGATGGGAGCTGCTAAATCCTCAAGACTGAATATGAATACCAAAGTAGCACCTGCAGCAATTCCAGGAAGAGCCAAGGGAAAGGTGACAGTTCTGAAAAGTCGGAATCCCTTGCTTCCAAGGTTCTCAGCTTGTTCTTCTAGAGTAGGATCGATATTAATAAAGCTCGCATATGCATTTAAATAAACTATTGGGTAATACGCCATTGATTGGGCTAAAACAACTCCTGTTAGGCCATCTATTTTGATTCTAAAGGGAAGTACATGAAGAATTTCATGGAAGATGTAATTTATCAATCCAAATTCACTGAACATTTGTTTTATAACATAAGCGTTTACAAAGGGAGTTACTAGGAGCGGGATAAAGAGGGCGATTCTAAAGAGATTTTTCCCTTTAAAATTATATCTTGCTATTACAAAGGCAAAAACTGTCCCTAAAATCGCAGTAAAGAGAGTCACTAAACCGGCAACAACAAGGGAGTTAAGAACAACACCAAAATCTATACCCCTGATTAAATACAAACTCTCACCAGTTGAAGTTGTTAATTTTTGAGCAAAATCCCCATGTGGAGGAACCTGAAGATAATAGGAATCCATTAATATGCTCTTAAACCAATGAAGTGAAATATTCCCATCATAAGTGAACGCGATTAACAACATAGAAAGTACAGGGACTATTAAAAAGATCATTAGATAAAGCAATGGAAAAATATAGGAAAAGGTGACAAGGGGCTCAAACAATGGAGTCCCAAAAAATCTTTCAGTCCATTTATTCACTTTCATCCTTGCACCTCCGAAAGAACGCTTTGGTATTTTTGTCTTGCAGCTTCTCTCCACTCTTGCATTAGAGTGTCCCTAAAGGATGAGTCTTTTGCAAGTCTGTCATTTATCTTTTCTGCATATTCCTCAGTTAGAGTTACCATTTGTCCTGTATCGGGATCTTTGAACTCTATGGGCTCTAAAAGTCTTGCCTTGAGTTCATTGTATTTCTCTTCGCTTATTTTTCCTTCTTTGTAAGCTTTTACAAGAGCTACCCAAGCTCTGTGGAGCTCTTGGTTTGCATCTACGAGGGTTGCTTTGAAGTAAAGTTGCATTGAAGTTACAGTGGCTAAGGCCGCGTTATCATCAAACTCAATACCTTGGGTCTTAAGTGCACTTTCATATGCTCTTTTCAGATCAGGTCTCTTTTGCCCCTCAGGTGTGTTAAATACATCTGGATTAACTGGAAGTCTGTTTATTTTTTCATCAAGCCATATCTTTTGCCCTTCAGTAAGAACCCAATAAATAAATGCTTGAGCAGCTTCTTTGTTTTGGGAGTTTGCAAGAAGGGCTATTGGGTCTCCATTTATTATACTCTGGCCTTTTGGAATAATATATTCACAAGATGGGTTGAGCTTCATTGCAGTGTATCCATAGAAATCAATGGTGTTTCCAACGGCTATATCCCCCGATATTACATTCTCTCTAACAGCATCACTTGCGTCGTAGATCTTTGAATTTGCAGCAATGAGCCTAAGAATCTTCCATCCTTCGTCCCAACCAAATGCTTGGAGAATTATTTGATAAATTCTTGTGTTTGAAGTGCTTCTTGTTGGATCTGCTATTCCCATTTGGGGTGGATCCATTGCAAAAGTTTCACTTGCAATTTCTTCCCACTTTTGAGGAACTGGAAGGTTCCACCTCTTGAGGACATCATGGTTTACAGTGAATCCAAAGGATGACAATGCAGCGGCTATCCAGTAGATCTCCCCATCATCTCCTTTTCTGATCATTGGCATTCCAGCGAGTGTTTCTTGGATCTGATTTCCAACAAGCCCTAAAATCTTTTGGTCCTCGATGGGAGTTAAATAATTATTCTTGAAGAGATCATCAAAGAGTGTTGGGCCTCCACCCCATCCGACGTCGGCTCCTTTTTCTATATATGTAGGCCATAAGGACTCTGGAGCTTTTATGAACTTTATATCTTTAATGTTGTATTGCTTAGCTATGTCGCTTTGGAGAAACATTTTCTTTGTCATCACTTGAATAGTAACATCATGTCTCGTAAGGACAACTAGAGTTATTGGACCAGTAGGTGTTGGAGAAGAAGTTGGGGAGGTGGTTTGAGTAGGAGATTCTGTGGGGGATTCTGTCTCAGTAGGTTGGGTCGTGGTTGAGGGTGTAGTCTCGCCACCGATACATCCAGCAGCTATTACGCTTGTGATTAAAATAAAAAGCATCACAAAACCAATCCTCTTTTTCATGTTGCCTCACCTGTTTAATGCTCTCAACTTCGTTTTTAAAATTTACCACAAAATGGCAAATTGAAAAAAGAAAGAAGTTTTTGAACTCATCTTCTTCTCTTGAGTAGTAATGGGATTAGAATCAAACCTACTAGAGCTGCTGGACCACAGACTCCTCCTTGGGCAGTCTCTGTAACAGTTTCGGTTGTTGTTTCTGTAACTGTCTCAGTTTTAGTCTCAGTTTTGGTAACTGTTTCAGTAACTGTAATAGTCTCTTTTGATGCTTGTTTTAACGCCCAGTGCACCATGTTTGTTACAAAAGCCGGTCCGTCTAGGTCGACACCATAGTATTTTGCCTCCCAAGTTGGAGTGTAATCACCATATGGACTCTCACCACTCACGATGAGAACACTTTGCTTTCCATTCTCGAATTTGATTATCTCTGCTGCTAGGAGAGTGAATACGCCAATATCTCCAGCGCTGTATGCATAAGCTGGTGGATCGTTATTTTCTACAATGGTTCCGTCTGAAGAAGTTTTAACAATTCTGTAGACGTTTTCTGGGATGTTTCCATCTATAAGCTGTTGCCAGTTTCCATTGTTGTCAACCCAACCAACAACGGCTGGTCCGTGATAGAGAACCTTTCCATCATATTGGAAGTTTCTGGTTATCATGTCTTTGTCAGGGGTTCCCTCATCTGGTTGGACAAGACCCACAACTCTGTAAGAGGCTCCAGCGTTGCTTGTTGGGTCTTCAATTGAAGCTAAGTCAATCCTTAGATGTCCAACATCCAATTGTTCAAGAACAGCATTTGCAATATCTTGGGCTTGGGTACCGCTACCATAGTCGCTATCTGCAGCAACCCATAAAACTTTTCCACCCTGTTTGAACCATTTCGCTATGGCTTGAATCTCATCTGGCTGGAATGGACTTGTGGGTTGTCCTAGGATCAGCATGTCAACGTTTGCAAGGGCATCAGAAGTTATCTTCTCTCCAAGGTGGGTTATCCCAAGAGTGTCTGCTGCTAAGGGGTCTCCAAAGTATGCCCACTCAACATCTATAATGGTCTTAACAATTCCATGGGCTAGAGTTGCGTTAGTTCCGTATTCGAGAACGTCTTCTGCTAGATATTTCTCGTTTTCTCCATGGACCAAATCAACTGCAACTGTTGTTGCGCTGGCGAAGGCCATTCCAAAAAGACCAAATAAAACAAAAACCAAGATTAATATTGAAAGCTTTCTCATGGTGTTCACCAGAGTATTCTATAAAACTTGAAAGTTATAAAATTTTTGACCCTTCAACATTTCTGGTCATTGATGGAGAAAAGTGTCCAGTATAGAGAAAAATACTTAAAAGGTTCATGATATAGTGGAGTAAAGGTGATGCATAATGGATATTGAGAAAAAAGTAGAGCTTATCACTAGAAAACCAACCGAAGAAGTGCTTACTGTGGGCGATTTGAGGGATCTTTTAGAGGTGGGAATGCCCTTACGGCATTACATAGGCTTTGAGATAAGTGGTTACATTCATCTTGGTACCGGTTTGATGGCGGGAGCTAAAATAGCTGATTTTCAAAAAGCAGGGATTAGGACAAGGGTGTTTCTAGCTGATTGGCATTCATGGATAAATGACAAGCTTGGTGGAGATTTGGAGGTTATCCAGAAGGTAGCTTTAGGTTACTTCAAAGAGGGTATGAAACAGAGCATTAAAGTCATGGGCGGAGATCCAGAGAAAGTGGAATTTGTTCTAGCTAGTGAGATCTTGGAGAGAGGAGATTATTGGAGGACTATTATTGATATTTCAAAGAACGTTACTCTTGCAAGGATGATGCGCTCTATAACAATCATGGGAAGACAAATGGGGGAGGCAATTGACTTTGCAAAGCTTATATATCCAGCCATGCAGGTTGCAGATATCTTTTACCAGGGAGTTAATATAGCACATGCGGGAATGGATCAAAGAAAAGCTCATGTTATTGCCAGAGAAGTTGCGGAGAAGTTGAAATACCATCCACTTGTGTGGGATGGAAAAAAAGTTAAACCTGTTGCTGTGCATCACCACCTTCTTTTGGGCCTTCAGGAACCTCCAAAGTGGCCGGTTGGGGGTGAAGAAGAGTTTAAGGAAATAAAGGGCCAAATGAAGATGAGCAAAAGTAAGCCTTACTCGGCGGTATTTATCCATGATACTCCAGAGGAGATAAGAGAAAAGCTTAGAAAGGCTTTCTGCCCAGCTAAGGAGGTTAACTACAACCCGGTATTGGATTGGGCCGAACACATAATCTTTAGGGAAGAACCAGCAGAGTTTACAATTCACAGGCCGGCCAAGTTTGGAGGGGATGTAACTTACACAACTCTCGAAGAGCTCAAAAAGGACTTTGCAGAAGGAAAACTCCACCCACTTGACTTAAAGAATGCCGTTGCAGAGTATCTGATAGAACTACTCAAACCTATTAGAGAGTACTTCAAAAAGCATCCTGAACCGTTGGAGCTCATGAAAAGCGTGCAGATAACGAGATGACTCTTTTTCCCATTTTAAAATTTTGAACAGTGATGGAACAGTAATGGTGCGGGGGGCGGGATTTGAACCCGCGAACCCCTACGGGACGGGACCCTGAATCCCGCGCCTTTGGCCAGGCTCGGCAACCCCCGCGTGTTAGTAAATGAGTCTTGTTGGGCTTTTTAAATCTTTCTCATATAAAGAAGAGAAAGATTATTCGAGCCATATCTCTATTCTCTGAGTTCCTTTGCCTATACTTGAACGTTTGAGTTTCTTTAAATGGCCAATCTCTTTAATGTCCTTTACGTGAGTTCCTCCACAGGGTAGGATTTCAAAGTCTCTAATCTGAGTGAGTCTTTTCTTTCCTTCCCACCAGACTTTGACCTCTCCACCCTCGTCCACATATTTGTTAAATAGCTCGATTATCTTCTCTTTGTGCTGGTTAATGTTCTCAGGGTACCTTATGTCATAACGTCCCTTTTCTGGATTCATGCCGCTCCCATGTGGTTCCCATGTTCCTTTTCCAAGAACTTCATGTAGGATGTGATCTAAGAGATGCATTGCAGTATGGATTCTCATTAACTTGTACCTTCTATCCCAGTCGAGTTTGAGCTCCACTTCATCTCCTACCCTAAACATGTCTGTGTTTTCTACAACATGCCAGATGTTTTCTTCTTCGTTTTTGTAAACATCTAAAACCTTAACTCCATTTATAGTGCCAGTGTCATGGGGTTGCCCTCCTCCAGTTGGGTAAAAGATTGTCTGGTTTAAAAGAAGAGCGTTTTCTTTAATTTGGAGAACTTTTGCAGTCGCTTCTTTTAAATAGGGGTCTTCATAGTAAAGTTTCTTCGTCATAAGTATCACCTAAAAGAAATTAGAAAAAGAGGTTAAAAAATTGTCTCTCTATCTTCTTTTCAGTATAAATACAGCTAGTCCAATGAGGATAATCGCTCCAGCTATTCCTGCTATTTGCGTGGTGGTAAGATCTAGACCTTCACTGTTTTCCGGTAGTGTATAACGAATATATGCACGAGTAACATTTCCTAAAAGTGCCTGAATGTCTTCAAATGGCGCTCCATATCTCACGGATACATTTGCAGTAATTACAATTTTGTTTCCCTCTACTAAAGTTGTCAGTGTATATTTATTCCCTTTTATTTCATTGCTTGTATTTTGTGGAATTTCTATGATGGTGGCTGTTGAGGGCAGAATAAACTCTATTTTCAAGCTTTGATTAATGGCATTTTGGGCCCTATATCCTAGCTGGGATGGATTTAGAAGGGTTGGATCGAAGGAGTATTGGTATGTTCCATTTACTAGTTTCGTGAAGTTTTTCAGGATGTAGTTTGCCTCTATTGTTAATGGTCCTTCCTTTTCCAGACCTAAAATGGTTGCATTAGCATTCTCAACTTGAATACCTTGTGCCACCATTCCTTGGAGGTAGTTTTGGAGTATCATGTTTGTTACATTTTGGACTCCTAATAGGTTTATTTGGAGTTTCATGAGCTCTATCTGATCTTTTGGTTCAAAATATGTTTCTCTAACTAGAAGATTAGTCGTTCCATCCTCTGAAATCTCTGCTTTTAAGTATTGTTCTGTTTTTACAGGTTGATATGATTCTTCTCCTTTGTATGGTGTTTTATAGTGAATGTAGAATGCATTATATTCACCAAAAAGAGCTTTAAAACCCTCGGGAGAGAGGTTCTCTTCTAAATATAAGTCAGAAGTGATAGTTATTGTATTCCCCTCGACCTTTGAGCGTACATAGAATTTGCTTTGGTTGAATTCCCTTGTGTAGGCTTGTGGATAGTCAACAAGTTCTGCCCCTTCAGGCAGTTCAATTATAAACATATTGTGTAACTCCATCTTTTGAGGTAATCCGGTGTCTGGAATTGGTATTGTTGCATATCCTCTTGTAGGATCCACTATCATCTCCCAGTAATCATTGTAGGAGTAGTAGTTGGCAAAGTTCTCGGCATAAGCTGTGAAGACTATGGTGAAGTTGTCTTCTTTAATGCTTGCTAATTTGAAAGTTTGATTCTCTGTTTTAATGCCCGCATTAGCGAGGCTTGCAATGTAATTATCAAGTTGTTCTTTTTCGAATTTTGCTATTGCCTCCTCATCACTGAGGTTGGTTTGGTTCAATATACCAGCTATTTCCTGGTTTATTCTATCCTTAGGACCTAACATTGAGGTTTTCACAGTTATTTGAGCATCTCCGTTTTGCAGTATCTTGACCTTAAGTGTGAATTCTTCTTTATAATAATCTACAGCCTCTGCATGAACGAGAGAGAGGCCCAAAAGTAGAATTATTAAAATACTTACTGCCTTTCTCATCACTATCCCCCAGTTTTTTGCTCTAAAAAATCAGATGGTGGGTGAGTATTTAACTCTATCTATTCAAAAAGTGGTCTCTTCTTTACCCTAAAGGGTGAAACATTCAAAGGAAAAAAGTAAGAAGAGAAAATCACCATTTGCTCTCGTCGAGCTCCCCTTCAGTTTTTGTAACAATTGTGGTTCCAGCCAAGTCGCCGGTGACGTTAACCATTGTCCTACCCATGTCCAAGATGGCATCAATTCCAAGAATCATTGCATAAGCTAATGCGACAGCAGTTCCAGGTTCTAAGGATAATCCTACACTTTCTAAAACCATCGCTAGCATTATTGCTCCAGCTCCGGGAACACCAGCAGTTCCAATTGAAGCCAAGACTGCTGTAAGAACTATTACTAACTGTTGGCTGAATGGCAGGGGTTGTCCAATCGCAAAGGCTATGAACATTGCACAAACACCCTGATATAAGGCGGTTCCATCCATGTTGATTGTTGCTCCTAATGGGAGTGTGAAGGAGTAAATGCTCCTTGGCACACCCATGTTCTCTTCAGCAACTCTCATTGTTACTGGTAAAGTACCGCTTGAGCTTCTTGTAACAAATGCGGTAATCATAGCGTCTTTGGCTTTGTTAAGGAACTTGATTAAGTCCAAGCCAAAGACTTTTAGGAGGATTCCATAAACTACCACTATTTGTATTATTAACCCCAAGTATACTGCAAAGGTTACTTTAGCGAGAGGCCCAACAACTTTTGGTCCGTAAACTGCCATGATGTATGCTATTAATGCAAATACACCAATGGGAGCGTACTGCATGACTCCTCTAACAATCTTGTACATTGCCTCAGCAAGACCGTCAAAGGCATTGTAGAGGGTTGTTGCGGAGTTTCTTATTCTTTCATTTTCACTGGTCATGAGGTAACTTAGTGCTATTCCCAAAATAATGGCGAAGAATATTGTTGGGAGAACTGCACCACTTGATAATGCTCCAAATGGGTTTTTGGGTACTATGTTCAGGAGGGTATCCACAAGGGATGGGGCCGTTGCTTCTATAGCTTTACCTTCGCCAGTGCCGAGTTCAAGCCCAAGACCGGGCTTGAAGAGGTTGGCCATTATAAGTCCTATGAAAACTGCAAAGGCTGAGGTTATCAAGTAATAGACTACTATTTTTACACCAACTCTTCCAAGTCTTGCTGGACTTATGCTTGCAGCACCTACGACCAGTGAAGCTAGAATTATTGGCATCACCAACATCTTTAAGAGTCTAACAAAGAGATCTCCAAGGGGTTTTATTGCAGTAGCTGCTCCTGGGTGTCCAATACCCCCCACTATCAATCCATAGACTGCACCTAAAATCAAACCTATCAATATTTTCCTCAAAATAGGATATTCCAAATAGCTTTTCAAGAGCCCCATAAGGGCCCACCTCCTTGTATTGGTGTTATATTTCAGGTTTATGCCGAGAATATTTGTGCGTTATAGTATATAACCTTTTCCAAAAATCGTGAAAAAAGGAAAAATGTTATTCAAACCTCAATGATACATCTCCATAGAGAATTTTTTCCCTTTTTCCATCCTCACGTTCAAGGATCAAAGCACCAAATTCATCAATATCTAAGGCCTTTCCAGTTAAGGTTTTTTCTTCCGTTATTATTTTTACCTCTCTTTTTAAAATAGCTTTTTCTCTCCATTTCTGGAGGATAAGGGCATCTTTTTTAGCCAAAAATTCTCTATACCAATGTTCTAGGCGTTCTACAAGAATCTTAAAAACTTCTATAATGGGTATTTCTACTCCCAATACCTCTCTTAATGAGGTGGAAGTACTCACGAGCTCTTGGGGTAGGGAATTATTAATATTTATGCCTATACCTAAAACAATGTAGTAAACCTCCTTCTCGGAGAAGTTTCCTTCTACTAGGATTCCACATATCTTCTTTTCGTTAACAAGTACGTCATTAGGCCATTTTATTCTAGCCTTTACGCCAAATCTCTCTAGCGTCTCAACAACGGCCACTGCTCCGAGAAAAACTATCTTGGGAATGTGTTCGGGTGTTGTTTTTGGCTTTAAAATTAAACTCATCCATATTCCCCCTTTGGGGGACTTCCAATTCCTAAATTTCCGTCCATATCCCCTTTTTTGAACATCAGCAACTATTATAGTTCCCTCTTCTTCTTGAGGAGCGATTTTTTTGGCATACTCATTTGTTGACTCTATTTCTTTAAAGTATATTAGTTTCTTCCCGAGATGTTCTGTATTAAGGTCTAACATTTTCTCACCTAAGGATAGTTGATACTTGAGCTTATTTAAATTAACGATAAGGTTTAAATTCTAGAAGAACAATGTACCACTAGAGGTGATTAGCATGGAATCTTACAACAATATTGGCATAAAGAGGAGACTAAGGAGATTCTTTAGAAGAGATGGAAGAGCCTTGATTTTTGCAATGGATCATGGATTTGAACATGGTCCAGCAGATTTTGAAGAAACTTGGGAGCACATTAATCCAAAGGTTATTATTAGAAAGGTCATAAGGGCAGGGGTCGATGGTGTTATGGTGCTCCCGGGGATAGCGAGGATTGCTGGGGGAGAATTTGTCGGAAAAGAAGTTGGTTTGATGGTGAAGCTCACTAGTAAAACCGAGCTTAGGCCAAAAGAGGAGTGGCTCATGCAAGACCAATTTGGTTTTGTAGAGGACGCAATTAAGCTTGGTGCTGACGCTGTGGCGGCAACGGTTTATTGGGGAAGTCCCTATGAGGGGGCTATGATGAGGCAGTTTGCAGAGATAGCAAGTTATGCCCACGATTTAGGATATCCAGTTGTACAGTTTGCATATCCAAGAGGCCCCTACATTAATGAAAACTACGGAAAAAAGGAAGATTATCGAGTGGTAATGTATGGAGCAAGGGCCGCTGCAGAGATGGGAGCAGACATGATTAAAACTTATTGGACAGGTTCAAGAGAAACATTTGCTAAGGTTGTGGAAGCAGCTTCAGGAGTTCCAGTTCTTCTAAGTGGGGGTGCGAAAGCAAGTAATCCACTTGATTTCTTAACCCTTGTGTGGGAGGTAATTGAGGCTGGGGGAAGTGGAGCTGTTGTAGGGAGAAATATTTTCCAAAGAGAGAATCCAGAGACTCTTATAAGAGCCCTTTTGAGGGTGATACATAGAAATGAAGAGCCTGAAGAGGCAGCTAAAGCTGAAGGTCTGGTTTGATACACATATTTCATTTTCTAGTTGCAATGTATAATCACGTTCATAATTTTTCTTTTTTGGGCCTTAATGGCCAATAAAACCTTAATTTGCTAAAGACAAGGGTTATAAAGGCCAATTTTAAATGAAGCTTGAGGTGAGGAGGATGGTTGGGATTATTGATACTACGTTTAGGGATGCTCATCAATCACTTATTGCAACAAGGCTCTCAACGAGTGATATGCTTCCAATAGTTGAGAAGATGGATAAGATTGGTTTTTACTCCATGGAAGTTTGGGGTGGGGCAACTTTTGACGCTCCGTTAAGATTCTTGAGAGAGGATCCGTGGGAAAGGCTCAGAGTATTAAGGGAAAAAATAAAGAAGACAAAACTTCAAATGCTTCTTAGGGGTCAGAATATTGTGGGGTACAAGCATTACCCTGATGATGTTGTCGAAAAATTTGTGGAATTAGCTTATAAGAATGGGGTGGATATTTTTAGAGTTTTTGATGCTTTGAATGATGTGAGGAACATGAAGACCGCAATTAAAAAAGCTAAGGAAGTTGGTGCGGAAGTTCAAGGTTCAATATGCTATACAATCAGTCCTGTTGATACTCTTGAACGCTACATGAAGCTTGTTGACGAGTTAATAAGCTTAGACGTGGATTACATTACAATTAAAGACATGGCCGGACTACTGGACCCTCAAAAAGCATATGAGCTCATTAAAGAGATAAAAGGAACTTATGGAATTAGAATTGATGTTCACACTCACTCAACAAGCGGTCTCGCCGTGGCGACAGAGTTAAAAGCTGTTGAAGCAGGAGCAGATTTTATCAACACTTCAATTCATCCACTAGCCGGTGGCACGGCCCAACCTGCGATTCAAACCCTCTACTATGCACTTCCAGAAAAGCATAGACCTGAGGTTGATATGAAAATTATAAGTGACATTTCAAAATATCTTGATAAACTTTTAAGTGAGAAGTATGATCATCTTCTAAGTAAAAAAGCAGTAAGAGGGGATCCAGCTGTTCTGATTCATCAAATTCCAGGTGGTATGTATTCTAACTTAATAAAGCAGTTGACTGAGTTTAAAGCCTTGGATAGACTCGATGAAGTTCTGGAGGAAGTTCCAAGAGTTAGAGAAGAGTTGGGATACCCACCACTCGTAACACCGACTTCTCAAATAGTTGGGATACAAGCAGTTTTTAATGTTTTATTTGGTAGGTATAAGATGATTACAGAGGAGACGAAGAACTATGTTAAAGGTCTTTACGGAAGACCCCCCGCTCCGATAAAAGAGGAAATTAGAAAGCTAATCCTTGGTGAGGAGGAGCCCATAAATGTTAGGCCTGCTGATTTGCTTGAACCTCTGCTTGAGAAAGCGAGAAAAGAGCTTGAGGAAAAGGGTTACCTTGAGAAGGAAGAAGACGTGGTAACTTACTGCCTCTTCCCTCAGGTGGCTTTGGAGTTCTTTGAACTTAGAAAGCAAGGAAAATTAAAGCCCCTTGAAGAGAAGCCCAAAGGGAAGATAATAAAAATTTACATTGGTGGAAGAGAGTACGAGGTTGGGATTGAAGGAGTCAAGCTGGAAGCATTGGCTATGCCGAGTTATGCTTCTTCAGAAGTTCCAGCTCAACTTGTGGGTGTTCTTTCTGCTCCTGTATCAGCTCCTTCAGCGCCGGTTGAAGTCCCTTCGGCCCCAACTCCCGCAACTCCAGTTGAAGCTCCAACAGCACCAACACCAACTACTGCTGGGGAGGGTGTTGTTACTGCTCCAATGCCTGGTAAGATTTTAAAAATTCTCGTGAGGGAGGGTGATCAAGTTAAAGTGGGGCAAGGTTTGCTTATTTTAGAAGCAATGAAGATGGAGAATGAAATCCCCTCACCAAAGGATAGTGTCGTGAAGAGAATTCTTGTTAAGGAAGGAGACACCGTAGACACTGGCCAAGCATTAATAGAACTCACTTAGAGTTTCAGCTTGTCTTTTCTAAATTTCCATTTTTACTCTAAACAGTGGGGAATTTGAGTGTTTTCGTCCATTTTTGGTACATTTATCAAAATTTCTTCATAAAAATGCTCGAATTTCCGAAAGGCATATATATTACAATTACAAAATTATAATGAATTCCCATAGGGGAGGTGCTTTAGATGAACTCGACAGTTATTATATTGGCGGCCGCAATTATATATGTGGCCATGTATTTTACTTATGGAAAGAGCCTACAAAACAAAGTTGTCAAAGCCGACCCTAACAGACCAACCCCTGCACACAAACTCTACGATGGCGTCGATTACGTTCCAGCGCACCCAGTGGTTCTCTACGGTCATCACTTTGCAAGCATTGCTGGAGCCGGACCTATTACGGGGCCGGCACTGGCAATGGCATGGGGATGGTTGCCATCAATACTCTGGATATGGTTTGGAAACGTTTTCATTGGTGCAGTGCATGACTATCTGGCTTTGATGGCCTCAGTGAGGTATGATGGTAAGTCAATTCAATGGATTGCCGGAAAGATAATGAGCAAAAGGACGGGAGTTGCCTTTGAGTTATATATATGGTTCACATTGCTTCTTGTAGTGGCGGCATTCGTTGCTGTAGTTGCAAAGCTAGTCACAACAACACCTCAAGCAGCCACAGCTACATTGCTCTTCTTAGTTGCGGCAGTAATTCTCGGATGGCTCATGTATAAGGTGAAACTCAACTTCTATGTGAGCACTATAATCGGCTTAGTGCTCTTAGTAATTGCAGTATGGCTCGGTCTCAAATATCCATTGGTCTTCGTCCAAGGACAGGAGGCAGGAAGCGGGGCGGCATATCTTCAGGCATACCACTACTGGAACATCATTCTGTGGCTCTATATCATAGCAGCATCTTCACTTCCAGTCTGGATACTCCTACAGCCAAGAGATTATCTTAATGCCTATATATTATGGTTTGGTCTCTTAGTTGGAGGTATAGCGTTTATAGCACTGGCAAAGCCCTTTGAAGTTCCAGGATACACAATGTTTTCGGCCAACGTAGTTGGAGGACAGCCATCGCCCTTCTGGCCAACAGTACCATTGGTTATTGCATGTGGTGCATTGAGTGGATTTCACTCTCTTGTAGGTTCGGGAACATCATCGAAACAGCTTGATAATGAAATTCACGGATTGCTTGTGGGCTATGGAGGAATGTTCACAGAGGGATTCCTTTCAACAATTGTTGTCACCGCCATAGCTGTTTATGGTGTTAAGCTCACAGGAATCAATGTTGCAGACTGGGGAACTCAATACATCACCAAAGGCGGTCTTGGAACATTTATCTCTGGCTATGCAAGCGGTCTCCACGACTTCTATGGATTGGACATGACCTTAGGCAAAACCTTTGCAACTCTCTGGGTTTCAGCCTTTGCATTAACATCGCTTGATACTGCTACGAGACTTGGAAGATTTGCATGGCAAGAAGTCTTTGGAATGGTAACCGACACAAGCCAAGGAATCTGGAAGACCATAACAAACAAATGGGTGGCCTCGTTCATCATAGCTTCCCTCGGAACATATCTAGCATGGGGGGCCAGTTATAAAATACTATGGCCAGCATTTGCTGGTATGAACCAGCTCTTAGCGTCAATAGCAATGATGACAGCTGCAGTATGGGCTTACAAGATACAGAAGGCAGGAACATGGGGTTATGTCGTTTTAATTCCAGCACTGTTCTTGTGGATAACAGTTACGGCAGGTCTTATATGGTACATAGCAGTAGTTCCACTATCTGGAGGCACTTTAATAGCGGTAAAAGGCTCTCTCTTGGTAGGTTTGTTGCTCAACTTCCTCTTAATTTATGACTTCTACCTTGCGTGGAAGAGACCGGAGGAAGAATACGAGGCCGTTGCAGCTTGAACCTTTCATTTTTTCTTAACTTTTTTGAGGTGAGTTTATGGAAAGAATATTTAAAAGAGTTCTGTACTGGATCTCCCTGCCAATTCGTGTTCTATGGGATTTTACCGGATTTGAAATACCACTTATTGCTTTATATAATAAGAGAGCTTTACATTATGTTGGAAAAAACTTAAACCCAATAACAATGAAAATGGGGTGGTTGAATGCTTGAAGGATTAAAAGCGTTCCTTAAGGGATTTTTTAGCTCTTTTAAAGAGCAGTCTACAGAATATATAGAATTTGAGGAGAGGGAACTTGAAAATGTTTTTGCCCTCCTTCTGATGGGTTCCTTCGTTGGAATACCCTCACCACCGAGCACACTGGTTCTTCGACTTATGCCCCACATGGTGAGGGAAATTTATGTTATGCAGAGGAGGGTAGCAGATATGGATGATATATTTGGAGAGATGGCAGGAATGTTTGACATAACGTGAGGTGATGGCAGTGAGAGAGTATCTTATTCCAAAAGAAGGGTTTAGGGTTTTATTTTTTATAGGAAAAGGAGGAGTGGGAAAAACTACTGGTTCTGCTGCAGTATCAGTTACTCTTTCTAAGAAAGGCTACAAAACACTGATAGTTTCAATAGACCCAGCTCATAATTTGGGTGATGTGTTTGAAGTTAAGCTAAATGATAAGCCGAAACAGATAGCCGAGAACCTCTATGCAATGGAACTTGACATGGAAAAGCTTATTAAAGCCTATTTGAAGCATCTTGAGGAGAATCTAAAGCACATATATCGGTATCTTACGGTGATAAACCTAGAGAAGTACTTTGAGGTTCTGAGCTTTTCTCCGGGTATTGAGGAATATGCAACCCTTGAAGCAATAAAGGAGATCCTGCAGAAGGGAGATGAGTGGGACATCATAATATTTGATACTCCCCCAACAGGCCTGACTCTGAGGGTCATGGCACTACCCCATATTGCTCTCATATGGACGAATAAACTTATTGAAGTGAGGAGAAAAATTCTTGATAAAAGGAGGGCCATTGAGAATATACAGGGAGAGAGAAAATTCGTGGTAGATGGGGAGGAATATAAACTACCAAGCAGAGAAAGAGAGGATCCTGTTATGAAAGAGCTTCTTGCATACAGAGGGGAAATCGAATTTGTGAGAGATATTATAACGAATAGGGATAGGACAAGTGTAGTAGCTGTGATGAACGCTGAGATGCTACCCCTATACGAGACAGAAAGGGCACATGAAAGTTTGAAGAAATTCAAAATCCCCTTTAACCTCGTGGTGGTTAATAAAATCATAGAGCTTGAAGAGGAAGTCCCAAAGATAAAAGTGAGGATGGATGCTCAGAAAAAAGTTTTGAGGAAAATACATAAGAAATTCAGGGATGTAAATATAGTGAAAGTTCCGATGTTTGAAGAGGAACCAAGAGGTTTAGAGTGGCTTGAGAGGATTGGAGGTTTAATAGTTGGAGATTGAGGAGATTTATGAGGAGCTAAAAAAGGTTAAAGAGCCCATAAGTGGTGAGGACATAGTTAGTTTGGGAATTGTAAGTCTGATCAGAAAAGAAGATAACAAGATGATAATTTTCCTTGGATTGGCTAGAAGGACACCGAGACATCCATTTGAGATGGCTGTTAATTGGGCCGTTCATGCCAGAATGGTTAAAGATATAGTAAAGGTTTTAGAAGGAAAAGTTAACTTTGAGATAATTGATGATATGACCTTTCAAAAATATTATCCAATAGAGGAGGTTTAATAATGAAGGTTACACCAGAATTATTGCTTTTGATTATGGTGTTGGGAGCTCTTGCAACTTTGCAGTTTTACAGAGGACGAAAACTGAATTTGACTGTAATGGACTACTATTTGAGAACTATAGAAGACATAGTAAAGCCAAAAGATAAAGATTACGTTTGGGTTGGAGGGTACGTTGGTTTTAGGGCATTTTACAAAGTCAATGAAGGTAACATTGATAAATTTGAATACACTTTAACCCTTTTGCCAAGACAGAGTATCCTCTACTTCCCGATTTCAAAGATTATAAACAGGCATGACAAAATATACTTTATTTTAAAACCATACTCAAAAATAAGGCGTGAGGCACATTTAATACAAAGAGGATACTATCGCTTTAAGCCAAAAATTGAGGATGAAGAGCTTTTACAGAGGGAAATAGTTGAAATCAATGGAAAGCAGTATGAGGCTCTCTTCGAGAAGAAGCGCGATGTAGAGTTATTGAAGGAGTTTCTTCAAGGGTTTTCAAGAATTGAGAACATTAAACACATTTCAATTACTCCAAAAACCAACGTCGTTTACGTGTTCATGAAACCAGAAATTGAAACCATAAAGCAGGATGTGGAACATATGGTTCGCTTTGTAAATGATAAAATAAAGGAGGGGCCATTTGAACGCTAACATGCAAAATTTAATAAATTTCTTTCTCTATTTTTAGTTCATGATAGAAAAACTTTTCAGGCTTGGATACTCAAAAGAGTTTGCAGAAAGGTATTTTGATCTCTGGGGGGAGAGAGCATTAAGCATAGCAGAAGCGATGGAAAGGTCGTTGCCCCGGTGTTTTCGGGTTAACACTCTTAGGACTGAAATATCTACTATCACTAAAATCATGAACAAAAAGGGTTTCCAGTTTAAACGCATTTCTTGGGCAAGGGAGGGGTTTTGTTTAACACGTGAACCCTTTTCGATCACATCAACTCCAGAATATCTGGGGGGATTAATTTATATCCAAGAGGCCTCTTCAATGTATCCACCAGTAGCTCTTGAACCAAAGCCTGGGGAAATTATAGCGGATATAGCTGCAGCTCCGGGAGGGAAGACATCTTATATAGCCCAACTGATGGAAAACAAGGGAGTAATATATGCCTTTGATGTGGGAGGAGATCGACTAAAAGAGACCAGACTTAATCTTTCAAGACTTGGAGTAACAAATACCATTCTCGTTCATAAAAGTTCTCTGTACATGAGAGAACTTGGTATAGAGTTTGATAAAATTCTTTTGGATGCCCCATGTACTGGTAGTGGCACGATTCATAAAAACCCAGAAAGAAAAGCAAATAGAACAATTGAAGATGTTAAATTCTGTCAAAACCTGCAAATGCAAATGATCAAGGCTGCATTAGAGAATCTAAAGGTTGAGGGAGTGTTAGTGTATTCTACATGTTCATTGGAACCAGAGGAGAATGAATTTGTAATTCAGTGGGCGCTCGATAACTTTGATATTACACTTTTACCTCTTCGATTTGGTGAACCAGCCTTGACCTCCCCATTTGATATAGAGCTTAGTTCTGAACTTGCTAAAGCAAGACGATTCTATCCGGATGAACATAATACTAGTGGGTTTTTTGTGGCAAAGGTACAGAAAAAATTCTAAAATAGAAAGAAAAACATTTAATAACATGTTAATAACAATAATTTTAGGTGAATTCCAATGAAGTTACAGCTAAGGGAGTTCTTAAATGATATTCGTGAGGGAGAGAGAATATTCATTGAGTATGAATCCACGTCTCACCCAGAACTTTCTCTTGATGGGTTGGTGAAATGGAGCAATGAAGAGGGGATGCCACTCTTAATCGTTGACATGCTGGATACATTTCATCTCTTTGTCCAGCAGCTTAGGTTTTTGGGATATAGCACTCATCATTTGGAAAATCTCTGTGTTATTAAGGGAGGGGGCAAGGTTGAATTTGGGAAGGTAATTGGAAGGGTTAGGATAATGGAAGAGTTTTATGTACAACTTAAAGAGTATACTGATGCAGTAAGATTATTCTTTGAAAAAGTCAAATCTGATAAGGCCGTTATTGTGTTTTTGGGCACGGAAAAGTTCATGTACTCCTTCCAAGAATCTTCCTATAGGGTTGAGGAATATTTTGAGAAAGTTGTAAGAAGTCCATTGTTTAAAGGAAACATGATCTTTGTTTTTGCTCTAAAGGGCCTCATGAGTGCTCAGGTCAAGGCCTTATGGCATGAGAGCTCCACAAGAGTTCTTGAGATTAATGGTAGAGGAGACCGATTTTTTATTAAAAAAGCACCTAAACCTGATCATTTGGATGGAGTGATAGAATTATGACTTCCACAGTGGAGGAAATCTTGGAATATCCAAAATCGGTGATGTGGAGAGAAGGAATTGTCATAGAATATTCTTCTAGTGAGCCCATTCATTTAGTTTTTAAATGCCTGGTAGAAATCTCCGAGAAAATTACTGATAATATA
>QMUF01000002.1 GCA_003663525.1 Thermococci archaeon
ATCTTCCAATTCTGCACTTCTTTATTTCATGCTTTTGAGCAAAGTTTTTGAGTATCTGTATTTCTTCTGTTATTACTCATTTTTGAGTAGAAAACTTTTAAAAATACTTTCTCTTACACAAAAATGTACCGATAATGGACGGTGATGGTCATGTTAAAAGCTGAGAACCTAAGGGTAAAAGTAGAGGACAAGGAAATTCTCAAAGGTATTAACCTCATTGTTGATGATGGAGAGCTTCATGTTGTAATGGGTCCTAATGGGAGCGGGAAATCAACACTAGCCTTAACAATAGCTGGTCATCCCAAGTATCAGGTGATAAATGGGAAAATTATTTTTGATGGAGAGAATATAACTAACTTGCCTCCTGAGGAAAGGGTTAGAAGGGGCGTTTTCTTGAGTTTTCAACATCCTGTTGAAGTAGAGGGAGTGAAGGTTATTCAATTCTTGCAGAGGGTATTGAAGAACCTCAAAAACCTTGATGAAATTCAAGCTTATGAGGTCATTTTCAACGCTGTTCAAGAGCTTGGTTTGGACAATTCAATGCTTACGCGATTCTTAAATGTCGGGTTTTCTGGTGGTGAGAGGAAAAAGTTAGAGATGTTGCAGGCCTATCTCGTTAAACCAAGGCTCCTCATTCTTGATGAGCCGGATAGTGGAGTTGATGTTGATTCCCTTAAGGTTATTGCGGGGATTATAAATAAGCTTCACGAAGAAGGCACTGCAATTTTACTTATAACACATTATGGTAGGATTCTAGAGCACTTAAAACCCCACAGAGTTCATGTGATCAAGGAAGGAAAAATAGTTGCATCTGGAGGGATTGAACTGGTTAAGACTATTGAAGAGAAGGGTTTTGCGGCGGTGGAAGCATTATGAGCGAGCGATCAAGACTCGAAGAAATTCTAAAAGCAGGTTCGTTAGAGGAGATTCTTGGAACTGCAGTCCCTTACCCTAAGGAAATCGAGCTCAAAGGGAGAATAAGTAGAAGTATTATTGAAGAACTTTCAAAAATAAAAAATGAACCAGAGTGGATGTTTAGACATAGACTTAAGGCGTTAGAGCTCTTTGAAAAATTGCCTATGCCAAAGTGGGTTGTGGGTGTTGAAGAACTTGATCTCGAGAACCTCGTTCTATACACGAAACCCGAGCTTGAGAAGGAAGTTAAAGATTGGGATGATTTGCCAGAAAACATAAGGAAAACCTTTGAGAGGTTGAATATTCCTGAGATAGAGAAAAAATTTCTCTCCGGTTTAACGGCAGTTTTTGACAGTGAGAGTGTTTATTCTCAGCTTAAAGACGAATTTGAAAAGAAAGGAATAGTCATGCTTCCTATGGAGGAAGCCGTTAGAAAATATCCGGATGTAGTAAAACGCTATTTTGGCAAGATATTTCCTGCAGGGGAGCACAAGTTCTCTGCGTTACACCATGCTCTCTGGAGTGGGGGGGCTTTTGTTTACATCCCCAAAGGAGTTCGTGTTCCATTTCCTATTGAGGCATTCTTTGTCATAGGCTCGGCTTTAGAGGGTCAATTTGAGCATACTCTCGTCGTTGCGGATGAGGGAAGTTATGTTCACTTTATCGAGGGATGTTCTGCACCGATGTATAAGGGCTTCTCCTTCCACGATGGGATGGTTGAGATTTATGCTCACAAAAACGCCACGGTCAAATTCACCACCATACAAAACTGGAGCCGTAATGTTATAAACTTCAATAATAAGAGAGCGATAATCGAGGAGAATGCTTACGTAGAGTGGATTGAAGGGAGTATAGGGAGCAAAATCACATACACTTATCCGGCAAGTGTCTTGAAAGGGAATAACGCCAGAACAGCTCAATATGTGGTTTCGCTTAGCAACGGGCCTTTCTTAAAGGATACCGGGGCGAAGAGTGTCCATGTGGGAAAGAATACAAGCTCAAAGATAGTTTCCAAGAGCATAAGCGCTAATGGAGGAATAAACATCTATCGTGGCCTCGTGAGGATAGGTAAAGGAGCAAAGAACTCAACTGCTACGGTTTCCTGTGATTCGTTAATTCTTGACGAAGAGAGCAGAGCATACACTTATCCGCACAATCAAAATGACGAACCAACGGCAAACATAATTCACGAAGCGACCATCGGAAAACTAAGCGAGGATAAGCTCTTCTACCTCAACGCGAGGGGGATAAGTGAAGAAGAGGCAAAAAGCCTCATAGTGCTCGGCTTTATAAGCGAGATTCTTGAGGGACTTCCCTTTGAGTACGTCGAGGTTCTCAAGAAGGTTATAGAGTTGGAATTCAGTGAAGTGGGAGGTGTTGGTTGATGCGTCCTAACGAACTCTCTAAAGAGCACCTCAGTTTTCCTTCAATCACCCGTGAAACCCTTGAGAAGCTTACGTACCAAAAATACGGCGATAGTCCTACGATAAGGAGTTACACAAAATGGAAGCTCTTTGAAGAAAACTCTCCCCTCACACTCCCTACCGAGGCAAAGGCCGGGGAAGGGAGGATTAGAGCTAACGTGCTTTTCTCGGGAAGTGAGTCGAAATTTGATCTTCCGGAAGGTGTTGAAGTGGAAGAAGGAACCCTAGGACTCTCTCGGCCAGAGGAATCAAGGATCTTGGGTTTCCACTTTTATGCCCTCAAGAGAGGTTACCGGCTTAGGATAACCAAAGACTTGCTTGAGCCACTTGTGATAGTTTCTCATCTCTCTGAGAAGGCCTTTGTAAGCCACCACCTTAGTATTGAAGCGGAAAACGTCAACGTGCCAATAATAATCTATGAGATCTCTGAGAAAGGAGCGAAATCCCTCGTGGTTGAACTCAGGCTTAAAAATGCTGAAGCTGAGATTTTGACCATTGGAAACCATACATCTCTATCACATTACTTGCTTAGGGCTACGCTTGGCGATGGAGCAAAGGTGAGGGCTTTCACGATAGTGAAAGGGGGTAAAATGAGCCACCACAGAGAAGATTACTCTCTTGAAGGGATCAAAAGCGAACTCATACTTAGAGGGATGCCCATAGGGATAGGATCGGCTGTTGATTATCTCACCAACGTCCTGCAGTATGGAGAAGAAAGTAAAAGTGAGACGAAGGTAAACGGCTACTCTCACAGGAAGGGTTGGGTGGTGCATAGGGGTGTTGCAAAAGTTTTTGAAAAAGCTAGGGGTTCCTCGAGTGAAGTTAGCTCTCACGTGATCATCATGGATGAAGGCTCCCTTGGCGTCAGCGTCCCAATGCTTGAAGTAGATACCGGAGAAATAGAGACAGCATCGCATTCTTCAAGCGTTGCCCAGTTTGATGAGGATGCGCTTTTCTACCTTCGCTCCCGTGGATTGACCAGAGAAGAGGCTTTGAGTCTCTTTGTGCACAGCATAGGAGAGGCACTGAGTGATCACTTGGAGAGGCTGAAGGCAAAGGCAAGGAGCAACATAATAGAGCTGATTAAGGATCTTCTTTAGGGTTTCAGTCTCTCTTTCATTAGTTTAAAAATTCAAGCTTGGTGAGAAGGATGGACATGAAGGGTTTTAAGAGGATAACACTCGTCGGAGCAACCAAAAACCCAATGAAGTACGGCAACACAATTTTGAAAGATCTCCTTGGCAAAGGCTTTGAGATTCTTCCAGTGAATCCGAATTATGATGAAATAGAAGGACTAAAATGCTACAAAAGCGTTAAAGAGCTTCCAAAAGACGTTGATGTAATAGTCTTTGTTGTCCCACCAAGAGTAGGGCTTGAAGTGGCAAAGGAAGCCGTTGAAGCCGGCTTCAAAAACCTTTGGTTCCAGCTGGGGGCAGAGAGCGAGGATATAAGGCAATTCTTAGAGAAGGCTGGACTGGATTACAGCTTCGAGAGGTGCATAATGGTGGAAACAAGTGATAAGAAAATGTTCTTGGAGGTGTAAAGGTGTTCTATTACGTGAGAAGGTTTGAGGAGGACCTCGACTTTCTCTGGGAGCGCTTCAAGAAAAAACTCGAAGAGGAGGGCTTTCTCCTCATAGGGGAAAGAATTCCGGTGGCAATCGTGGAGAGGGAAGATGGGATTGTGGCTGATTATCACCTCCTTTTCATATGTGACAGAGAACTCGTGGCGGAGCTCGTGAAAATAAATCCAAACATCGGGGCCCTGCTTCCATGCACTGGCTTTGGATATAGAAGGGAAGACGGCAACTATCTTGGCGTTACTTTGCCGAGTGTAGCCTGGAAAATAGCGGGGGAGAAAGTGGCGGAACTAATGAGGCCCATGGAGGAGAGAGTGATAAGAATCATAGAGACACTTTAGTCCCGTGGGCTTTCAGGATTTAAAGCCGCTTCACCAATATTTTTCCACTTTGCAAAAGATAAGTTCCATAAAAGTCTCATTCTAAGATAATTTTGGTGATGTCAAAATGGTGAAAGCAATTTTGAAGATACCCAATATGAGTTGCAAGCACTGTGTTATGAGGATAAACAAGGCCATTCAGAGCGTTGGGGCTAAGGGTGAGGTTAGCCTTGAGAAGAAGACCGCGGTAGTTGAATTCGACCCCGAAAAGGTGAGCCTCGACGATCTCGTTAACGCAATAAAGCGCTACGGTTATGAGGTCGAGATAGATGGAGAGGGCTGTCGAGGAATTTAACTTTTCTTCTTTTTTCTAACCTTAAGCTTTTACCTTCATAAAGCAACTCCTTTCAAAACGGACATTTTCAAAGATGCCGTGCTATGCCTTTTGATTGGTGCTACTCTGCTTAAAATGATGCAACTTTGTATTACTCTTCTATTTTTTGTGTGAAATAAGTTTATAACTCTCCCCTTGTATTTGCCTTCATGACCCATCATTACGGCTATGTGGGTGCGGTTTTGGCGGCCCTGCTCTTTGGAATAAGCTCAACGCTGAATAAAATTGCCCTTAGAAATGTTCATCCAATGATAGTAGCGGGAAGTATTTATCTAACCGCGGGGATAGTTGTAATGTTCCTCCGCTTTACGCCGCTTAAAGACAAGCTCCTCAAAAAGCTTGAATTTAAGGTCAAAACTCAAGAGTTCTTCTCAAGGCGAGATTTCTTGATATTGACTTTTATAGTATTTTTTGGATCATTCTTAGCTCCTCTCTCATTCATGTTTGGCTTGAATAAGACAACAGCTGTTAACGCATCCCTCCTACTCAACACGGAGACTCTGTTCACGGTTTTAATAGCCCTTTTGGTTTTCAAGGAAAAAGCCTCGGGAAGAAGCATTATTGGAATTCTCCTAATCTTAATTGGAGCCGCTGTGATCTCGACGGAAAACTTCAAGGAAGTAGAGCTCAGTAAAGGAATTCTTGGGAATATTCTAATAATCTTGGCAGGCCTTTCATGGGCGATAGACAATAATCTGAGCAAGTTGCTAAGCGTTAAGAGGGATCTACTCTTGGTAACTTCACTAAAGGGCCTGTTTGGAGGGAGCGCGTTATTAATTCTGGCTTCTCTAATTGGAATTCGCTTCTACATCCCACTTCAAAGCCTTCCATATGTATTAACGGTCGGTGCCTTCAGCATAGGCTTTTCCATCGTGCTGTTTCTGTTCGCCCTGAGGGAAATTGGGGCTATGAAAACAGGAGCAATTTTTTCAACTTCCTCACTAATCGGCGCTCTTTTTGTTTTTCTGATCCTCGGAGAGAGCTTCACGGCAATTAAGGCATTTTTCGGCATTTTGATGCTCTTTGGGGTGTATTTGTTATCTTTGGAGTAAACCTTATGTGAAAACGCTCATTAATTTCTGGGTGATGAGATGTGCTGTTGCCAGCATTGCTGGAAGCCTCGAGCCAGGGTGGTACCACTATGATAGAAGGGGGTAGGTTCTAAAGCTTATTCAAAAGGGAGATTTAAGGGAAGAACTCCTTTGTGCATGTCTCAGGCGGAGGTTTTAGGCCTCCTTCTTATTCCCTATCCATTTTTGTCCAGCAACATTTATAAGAACATTTGCACAATTGCTCAAATATAGAGGTGATAAAAATGAGCAATGAAAAGGGCACGGAAGTGTGTAAGGTGTATGAAGAACACCTAGACAAAATATTGGAAGCTAAAAAGAAGTTACCAGAGGAGGAATTACTCTTGGATGTTGCGGACTTTTTTGATGCCTTAGGCAATCCAACTAGGTTAAAAATACTTTTCGCACTTTTGGAGGAAGAATTATGTACGTGTGATCTTTCAAACATTGCAGGTCTCTCTGTATCTGCAATATCACATCAGCTTAGAATTCTAAAGGACAGGAAAATTGTTGCTTATAGGAAAGATGGGAAGAACGTCTTCTATCATCTAGATGATGAACATGTTAAAGAGATACTGAATGTCGCATTAAAGCACATGGAGGAGTGAAGATGCCAAAAAAACTTAAACTTGAAGGTCTTGACTGTGCTAGTTGTGCCTATGAAATTGAAGAGGCTCTGAAAAAAGAGGGCTTTGAGTTTGCGCTGGTGAACTTTCCCACCAAGGAGGTTGTGATAGAGGGAGATATCGAGAAGGCGAAGGAGATAATAAAGAGGGTTGAGCCGGGAGTTAAGATCATCGAGAAGGACGAGCATGATCGCAATCACGACCACGACGACCTCAAGAAGATGCTCTACTTCATAATTCCCTCACTTTTGCTGTTCATCATTGGAATACTTCTGAGGTATTACTATGAGATGGACAATGCCTTCGTGTTTGGAATCTTTACAATGAGCTACCTCCTTGTTGGCTGGAAAGTACTTAGAAATGCTGTGGTTAACTCAGTTCGTGGCAATGTCTTTGATGAGAACTTCCTCATAACCATAGCTACTTTGGGAGCTTTTGCCATCAGAGAATATCCCGAAGCAGTCGGTGTCATGCTATTCTATGTTGTCGGTGAGTTCTTCCAGGATTTGGCAGTAAATAGGTCAAGACGTTCTATCAAATCTTTATTAGCTCTGAAGGCAGAGTATGCAAGCCTCAAAGTGGGAGAGAAGATAGTCAAAGTCAAGCCCGAGGAGCTTAAAGTCGGAGATATAATAGTCATAAAGCCGGGTGAGAGAGTTCCGGTTGATGGAATCATCATTGAGGGAAGCTCGAATGTTGATACCTCAGCTTTAACCGGAGAGAGTGTTCCGAGAACTGTAAAGGAAGGAGAGGAAATCTTATCAGGGATGGTAAACTTAAGCGGCCTTTTGACGGTCAAGGTCACGAAGGAGCTTAAAGAATCTACAATCTCAAGAATTTTGGAGCTTGTTGAGAACGCGAGTGCAAGAAAGGCCAAGACGGAGAAGCTCATTACACGTTTTGCCCGATACTACACCCCAGCGGTTGTGGGATTAGCTGCACTTATTGCTTTAATTCCACCATTAGCCTTTGGAGAGCCTTTTTCTGATTGGTTCTACAGGGCTTTAGTGCTCTTGGTAATCTCATGTCCTTGTGCTTTGGTGCTTTCAATACCTCTCGGCTACTTTGGAGGGATTGGAAAATCTGCTAGGGAAGGAATCCTAGTTAAGGGATCAAACTTCCTTGACGCGCTTAGCAAAGCTACAATAGTTGCCTTTGACAAAACCGGAACACTAACAAAGGGTGTCTTTAAAGTCACGAAAATAGAGATGAGAAACGGCTTCACAGAGGAGGAGATAATAAAGTTCGCAGCTTTAGCTGAGGCACACTCCAACCACCCGATAGCCAAAGCGATAAAGGAAGCTTATGGGAAGGAAATCAACGAGGCTGAGATAAAGGAGCATGAGAATATAGCTGGACACGGAGTTAAAGCTAGAATAGACGGTGTCGAGGTGATGGTAGGCAATGACAGGCTGTTGCATCGCTTTAACATTGAACACGACACATGTCGCGTTAAAGGAACGGTCGCTCATGTCGTGATAAATGGCAAGTATGCCGGTTACATCATAATCTCCGACGAGATAAAGGAGGACGCACCCATTGCAGTGAGAGATCTCAAGAGGCTCGGAGTTAAAAGGGTCATCATGGTTACCGGAGATAACCGGGAGGTTGCGGCAGAAATAGCGAAGCAACTTGGCCTTGACAGCTTCTATGCCGAGCTCTTGCCGGAGGATAAGGTAAAGATCATTGAGGAGCTTGAGAAAGAAAAGGCACCGAACGACAAGATAGTCTTTGTTGGGGATGGTATTAACGACGCCCCGGTGCTTGCGAGGGCCGATGTGGGAGTTGCGATGGGAGCACTCGGGAGTGATGCAGCGATAGAGACGGCGGACGTAGTTATAATGGATGACAAGCCAGCAAAGTTGCCAACCGGTATCAGGGTAGCTAGGAAGACACAGAGAATAGTGTGGCAGAACATAGTCTTTGCTCTCGGGGTTAAGTTGGCTTTTATAAGCCTTGGAATCCTTGGGGAAGCAACCATGTGGGAAGCAGTCTTTGCAGACGTCGGCGTTGCGCTGATAGCAGTCTTCAACGCGATGAGGATTTTGAGGTGATGTAGATGCTCTATGTGCTGGGTATTATTTTATTTATTTTCCTGTCCTTGTATTCATAGTTTGGGATAAAGAAGGCTTATGAGAAAGGAAATACTCTAGCTACAAATGTTGCAGTTGCTATATGGGTGGGTGATACCATCCACTTTTTCTTGGTTCTTTGGGCCTGACCTCCTCCCGGTTCTAAAGGCCGAGGCTTTTAAGAGAAAAATGTAAAATGGTGCATAAGAATGCTAACTTGATTATTCGTCTGTAGGTTTTGTGGCAATTATAAGCCTCACAATATTAAAGAATAAATTCTCGACCTTCTCTATCTTAAAACCTGCTTTTTCAATATTTTTTTGAGTTTCCCTGAGCATTGAAGTGCCAAGAAGTGTTTTGATGAAAGGTTCCATGAGGTAGAGGGGGATATTTAAAAGTCTCAAATTGCTTTTCATATGTTCCAAAAATATGGCAGTTCCTCCGGGTTTCAGGACCCTATATGCTTCTTTCAGTCCTTTAATTGGGTCAGGAACTGTACAAAAAACAAAGGTGCTTACAACAGTATCAAAGGTATTGTCATCGAGTTCCATATTTTGAGCGTCCATGTAGAGCAACTTAACATTCTCTAATCCAAGTTCTTTCTTTTTTCAGCTTTTTCAAGCATTCCTCGACTGAAATCTATACCTATTACTTCAACCCCTTCTGGATAATATGGAAGGTTTTTTCCAGTTCCAATACCACTCTCAAGAACTTTGCCTTTAGCTAAGCTTAAAGCTTTCTTTCTATATTTTGAGAATGCTCTCATTTCCATAGGGCTCTCAAAAAGATCGTAAATTTTTGAAAATCGATCATACTTTTTTGCTGGAGTATTCATTTTCTTCACAGTTTGTAGTTCTGCAAACTTTCAATTAAGTTTATTCCTTCGATTTGGTAAACTTTGCCATCGTTAATTCTCATAATGCAAATAATAAGCCTATTATCCATCGCCATCTTATCTGAGTGTGAAGATATAAAAAGTGATGTAGAAATGGAATGGAAGTCAGTATTAATCGGGTTTATAATTGGAGCACTCATAGCACTTCCTTATGGTTTAGCTCATTCAGGAGCATTTGATGGGGATGAGAGAGACAGTTTTTGGAATGAATTTGGACCAATGATGGGCTCTATGCATGGTGGAGTGATGGGACATAGCATGATGGATGAACATGAGGAGAGGGAGGAATACATGGAGACAAGCAACTTTGCTGAAATGCACGAGGAAATGGAAGAAGAGATGGAGGAGTACATGAGTGAAGACTGGAAAGAGATGTATGAATACTGTGAAAGGTTTATGGGTATAGAGGAAGATTCAGAAGATGAATGAATTAATTAGCATTTTTATTTTTGTAACCTTTTTTAGGAGGAAAGCTCATGAGAAAGGCCCTTTTTGGGATTTTAATTTCAGCAATATTAATTCTATCTCTCTCATACTACAGTATAGTTTCTAAGGATCAGGATATTTTTTCTGGATATGTGATTGAAGGAAGACCCGTAGAGGTTCAAAATGCTATAGTTCTTGCTGACACTGATTGTATACCTGATAAAGACTATACGACTCTTACGTGCACTGCGATAATTAATATTGGGAGAGAAATTCTGAAAGTACGTTACACCCACCCTATTGATGTACCATGCCTCTCGAGGGGGGGATAAGGTTAATATATCTATAGAGGAGGATTCAACACTAGGGCTCATACGTGTAGGTAAACCCTCAATGAAGCACTAAATTACCCACTAATCTAAAATTACTCTTTAAGGACTGTGGAAAAAATGAAAAATAGAGCTATTTTAATATTGTTTAGTATATTGGGTATGGGAAAAGGTGCTCTAGCAGAGACTGTTAATGAGTTTACCAGCCTAACAACCTTTTCAGTAATAGCACTTGGGATTTTAAATGCATTTAGGCCTTCTGTTTTCTTGATGGTAGTATTTCTCCTATCAATGATAGCTCTACTGGATGAAAATAAAATACTTAAAGTGGGCCTTTCCTTTACTGCAGGTGGCTTTCTAGGTTATACCATAATAGCTTCTGCTTTGATGAATCTTCACGGAAAATTCCTGTTTTTAAGGTATTTTGGAGTAGCTTTTGGAATTATAGTGGGAATTTATAAAATACTTTCTTCACTTGGATATGTGAAAATCTCTCCTAACAATCCTTTGAGAGAAAAGAGTAATAGGATACTAGAAAAAGCGACTTCGCCGTCTAGTGCTTTTTTAGTAGGAGGTCTCATGTCTTTCTTCTCACTTTCATGTGTTCTTCCTTCATACCTCCTAGTGACTTCTCTCCTTTCGGATGGATTTTCATTAGGTGTTAGAGTGGCTCTTTTGGCTATATTTGTTGGAATATCAGTTTTTCCTCTGGTCTTGGTCACTTTAGGATTTCATTACGGCAATAAGTATACAAAACTTGGAGTGGCAGTCGACAAAACTCTCAAAAATGAGTGGAAGAGGGACCTAGCTATGGGTGTGATCTTGGTGACTGTGAGTATTCTTTACCTTTTGTTCCTTGGATAGTCTAACCTTCTCTAAATTCTCTCTCGCTTTTTTAAACTCTCTAAAACAGGTTTCACAGCAGAAGAAATACACTTTGTTGCGATACTTATATACTATAGGTTCCTCGACAATATCCTTTCCACAATAATCACATTTAAATGGGACTCTTGTCTTTATTGGTCTCTCTCGCTCTCTCATCTCTAGTACTGGCATTATCTCAATTACTTCAAACCCAGCCTTCTCAACAACTTGTCTAAGCTGCTCCATGTTTTCTACTGCAATCTTTATAATATACTTTTTGCTTGTAAACTTATTAATCTCGATAATCTCATCAAATTTTTCAAGTTTTTCGGGAGTGTCGGTTTTGATGATCATTATTACTATATTCTCAGCTCTCTCAAGCTCTGGGGAGATTTTTATGGTGTATCCTCTAATTATTCTTTCTTTCTCCAACTTCTCTATCCTTGATTTTACAGTTGGCCTACTTATTCCCAAAAGCTCTGCTAGCTCTGAGATGCTGAGCCGTGAGTTATTTCTCAATAAGTAGATTAGCTTTAGGTCGATATCATCGAGCTTTACCATTTGAATTCCTCCATATGTTCATTGGATTTTCAAACTATAAAAATTTTCCTGTACAGCTTTACATTTTGTCAAAAAATAACTTCAATAATCCTCTTAACAGAATACATAACAGAGGTGAATCTCATGGACGTGAATATTAAAATTACTGGAATGAGTTGCGGTTCCTGTGCTAAAACTATAGAGGTGGCTCTTAGAGAATTAGAGGGTATAAAGGATGTTAAAGTAAACTTAGCGACAGAAAGTGCATACGTTAAATTCGACGAATCTATGGTTAATATAACTCAAATCATCAGAGCAATAGAGAGTGTTGGCTATGGTGTCGTTAGAGAAAAAAGGGATGCAATAATTAAAATCGGCGGCATGACCTGTGCACCATGTGTAAAAACGATAGAAGTTGCCCTAAAAGAGTTATCGGGAGTACTGGACGTTAAAGTAAACCTTGCCACTGAGAAGGCAACTGTTAGTTATGATCCAACATTAGTGGATATGGAAGATATTCAAAAGGTCATAGAAGAGTTTGGTTATCAATTTTTGGGCGTTGAAGGGGAAGAGAGTGTGGATATTGAAAAAGAAGCAAGAGAAAGACATCTAAAAGATATGAAGAAAAAACTTATTGTTGCTTGGACATTCGGTGGAATTATAACTCTAATGACTTATAGATGGCTTTTAGGCTTTGATTTTGAGATTCCCTACATGCTCTGGATACAGTTTGCCTTAGCGACACCAGTTATAGCATACTCAGGAAAAGAAATGTTCCTAAAAGCCGTTAGGTCTTTGAGACATAAGACGCTCAACATGGACGTGATGTACTCAATGGGTGTAGGGTCAGCATACATTGCTAGCGTGCTTGCAACAGTTGGTATTTTGCCTAGGGAATACAACTTCTATGAAGCGAGCGTGCTCTTATTGGCATTCTTGCTTTTGGGTAGGTATCTGGAACACGTAGCAAAAGGTAGAACTAGTGAGGCAATTAAGAAGCTTATGGGTCTGCAGGCTAAGAAAGCAACTGTAATCAGGGATGGAAAGGAAATTGAGATACCTGTAAGTCAAGTTAAAGTTGGAGACGTTGTGATTGTTAAGCCTGGGGAGAAAACACCGGTTGATGGTATAGTCCTTGAAGGAGAAAGCTATGTTGACGAGTCAATGATTACAGGAGAGCCGATTCCAAACTTAAAGAGGAAAGGCGATGAGGTAATCGGCGGAACCATAAACAAGAACTCCGTTTTGAAGATTGAGGCAAAAAGAGTTGGGAGAGATACGGTTTTAGCTCAAATAATTAAGCTCGTTGAGGAAGCCCAGAACACAAGACCACCGATACAGAGGATAGCCGATAAGGTAGTAACGTACTTCATTCCAGTAGTCTTAACAATCGCCCTAATCTCTTTTGCATATTGGGGATTCATAGCAAAGCAACCCCTCATCTTTGCATTCACCACGCTGATCAGCGTCTTAGTGATAGCATGCCCATGTGCCTTTGGACTGGCAACACCTACTGCTCTAACCGTGGGAATGGGTAAAGGGGTTGAGATGGGCATCCTCATTAAGAACGGTGAAGTGCTTGAGATAGCGAGAAAAGATACAGTAGTGCTCTTTGACAAGACAGGAACTCTAACGAAAGGAAAGCCAGAGGTTACGGATGTAGTGACTTTTGGCATAGATGAGAAGGAGCTTTTAGAATTGGTGGCATCTGCCGAAAAGCGCTCAGAGCACCCCTTAGGAGAAGCAATCGTGAGAAAAGCCCAAGAGCTTGGTTTGGAGTTGGAAGAGCCTGAGCAGTTTGAGGCAATTACTGGAAAAGGTATCAAAGCGAAAGTGAAGGGAAGGGAAATCCTCGCAGGAAACAGAAAGCTCCTCAGGGAGAATGGGCATTCGACAGAGCGGGTTGAAAAGGCCCTCCACAAGCTTGAGGACGAAGCAAAGACAGCCATAATAATTGTCATAGACGGCAGGATAGTCGGTGTTATTGGAATCGCGGACACAATAAAGGAGCATGCAAAGGAAGCTATTGAGGAACTGCACAAAATAGGCAAGAAAGTAGGCATGATTACTGGGGACAATAAGAGGACTGCAAATGCAATAGCAAAGCAGCTCAACATAGACTACATCCTTGCTGAGGTTCTTCCGCAAGACAAGGCCAACGAGGTCAAGAAGCTCCAAGAAAAGGGAGAAGTGGTCATCTTTGTTGGAGATGGTATTAATGATGCCCCAGCACTTGCTCAAGCAGACATAGGCATAGCAGTAAGCTCAGGAACCGATATAGCAATGGAAAGTGGTGAAATAGTCCTTATAAAAAATGACATAAGGGATGTCGTTAAAGCAATAAAGCTCAGCCAAAAGACGCTCTCAAAGATAAAGCAGAACTTCTTCTGGGCAATGATTTACAACATAATCCTAATTCCAATAGCTGCAGGATTAGCGTACATCCTCCTTGGGATTCAGTTCAGGCCCGAGTGGGCAGCTGGAGCAATGTCATTGAGCAGTGTAAGCGTTGTAACGAACTCGCTCATGCTCAAGCGGGTCAAGGCTTGATAACCCTTTTATTTTTTGAAGAAGGAATAGTGGTGGTGTGAACATGATCAGCGAATACGAGGGAAAGATTGATTTCAATAGAAGAAAAGTTGTGCTCTGGTTTTCAATTCCCGGCTGTCCACCGTGCAGGCTGGTTGGGAGTTTTATGGAGGAGTTAAGCAAAGAATTCAAGGATATTCAGATTATCCACGTGGACGCTGAAAAATGGGGAGAGTTGGTGGATAGGTTTGAGGTTCTGAACGTCCCCACGTTCGTTTACCTTAAGGACGGAAAAGTGCTTGCAAGGCAAAACCTCATAAGAAGCAAGGAAGAGGTTTTGCTGAAACTTGAAGAACTTCATGAGAGTTAACTTTGAATCAATTTGAAGCTTTTAAAACCCTTTTATATTTTTAAAGCAAGCATATATTGGGTGAAAGACTATTAGAAAGGTTTTTGCAGTTATAGTAGTGATTTTGCTGGGATTGGCTGTGGGATTTCATGTTCTGGGCTCCCAGGAAGATGGAAAGTGCGTAACCCTAATGCTACCTTCAGAATGGGTGGGGCAGTTTACAAAGGGTATCAGCTTGAAGGAGAAGCTCTCGTTTTTAAGTTTGAGAGAACAGGTGACTTTTTCACTCAGGCAATAGAGATAAAAGAGTTCATTACAGATGAAAAGCTCTCTCCTGAGAAGGTAATCATGGAGGTAAACACCAATGGACAAATAAAAAGATACGAGGCAAAATTAGTTAAAGAGAAAGAAGATAGATTCATTTATGAGGCCAGTGAGCTCTAATTTTCTGGAACTCCAACGGGGAAGATGTACAACGGCTCTCCAGGCACGTCAATTACTTTTTTGACCTCCTCATCCCTAAAGGCTCCAACGGCGACGGTCCCCAAGCTCAGAGCAGTAACCTGCAGATAGATGTTCTGCCCCATGTGACCGGCGTCTATGTGCACGTATCTGTATCCCCTCTCCCCGTATCTTCTCGTTGTCCTCTCGTAGTGGGCAACTATGACGATGTTTATTGGCGCGATCTCCACGTGTCTTTGATTGAGGCATGCTTTTGCTAATGGGCCGTTTAAGTTTCCTTCTCGTATTAGTTCGAGGGCATGGTTTTTACCGTCGTAGTGGTAGAGGCCGGGCTTGAGGCCTTTTACGTTTGATACCATCACATAGACTTCAAGAGGATAGCAGGCACCCGCGCTCGGGGAAGTCCGTTTGTCATAAGCATTCATTCCATAAGCGGCCCAGAGTATCTGAGAGACCTGCTCAAGTGTTAATGGTTCGTCTTTGTATTGCCTTATGCTTTTTCTTAGATTTATTGTCTCCTCAAGGCTCATTTCACCCCTAAGCTTTGGAGCGAGCAAATTAATCTTCATGGTACATCCCAAAAATTAATGAATTTGACTTCATTGATTAAGTTTTTGATAAAAGCTAAAATTGAAAGGAGCTCATCACTCCTCCTCAAACACAGGCACAGCGTTTCCGGCTTCGAACTTTGCTATGAGGCATCCTACACAGGAAATTCCAAATCAACTCCCCACAAGCTATAGCAAAAGATAAATCGCTGGCAAGAAGGGTAATGAAAGAGGTTGGGATCCCTCTCGAGGGACAGTATCCAAAGATCTACACCAAAGAAATGACCGATAAGGTATACATCGTCATTACGATGGGCTATCTCGACAGGTGCCCCTACGCCCCGCCGGAGAAGACGTGGGACTGGAACTCTTGAGGACCTTATGGGAAATCAATAGAAAAGTACAGGGAAGTTAGAGACTAGATAAATAGGAGGGTTATTAAACTTATTAAAGACCCTAAAAGCTGGAAAAAACAGAAAAAAGATAATTGGGGCCGGAAAGAAGTTTTTCGCCATTGAATAGTGAAATCTTTTACATTTTCCCCTTCTGGTTAATAATAACATTTAACTTTGATATTTTTCGTAATACCTTTTATTTTCGACAAGATTTATTAGGGATAAATGTCCATATTTATTTTGGCGATATCCATGTATGGAAACTGGGGAAAATTTCTACGTGTAAACCTCTCCAATGGGGAGGTTAAAGTTGAGGAATACAACGAGGAGCTTGCCAAGAAGTGGCTTGGAAGCAGGGGGCTTGCAATATACTTCCTCTTGAAGGAGATGGATCCGACAGTTGACCCACTAAGCCCCGAAAACAAGCTCATAATTACTCCCGGCCCGTTGAGTGGAACAAGTGCACCAACAGGTGGGAGGTACAACGTTATCACTAAGAGCCCCCATACTGGTTTTATAACTATGGCTAACTCCGGTGGATATTTTGGAGCAGAGCTCAAGTTTGCAGGCTATGATGGGATTATTGTTGAAGGAAAGGCAGAGAAACCTGTTTACATATACATAAAGGATGAAAACGTCGAAATCCGTGATGCTTCCCACCTATGGGGGAAGTTGGTTAGTGAGACTGAAGAAGCGATAAGAAAAGAGATTGGAAGTAAAAAGCTTAGAATAGCCCTAATTGGGCCCGCTGGGGAGAATCTCGTTAAGTTTGCTGCAGTGATGAACGATGGACACCGGGCTGCTGGAAGGGCCGGTGTTGGAGCCGTTATGGGTAGTAAGAACCTTAAGGCAATAGCGGTTGAAGGGAGCAAGACCGTCCCGATAGCGGACAAGCAGAAGTTCATGCTCACCATAAGGGAGAAGATAAACAAGCTCAGGAATGATCCTGTTGCGGGAGGAGGACTCCCCAAGTATGGTACCGCCGTTCTCGTCAATATAATCAATGAAAATGGTCTCTACCCAACGAGAAACTTTCAAACTGGGGTTTATGAACACGCCTATGAACAGAGCGGTGAAGCAATGGCAGCTAAATACCTCATAAGGAACCAACCCTGTTATGCCTGTCCGATTGGCTGTGGAAGGGTCAACAAGCTTCCAACCATTGGAGTCACCGAAGGCCCGGAGTATGAGAGCACGTGGGCCCTTGGTGCTAACCTTGGCATAAATGATCTCGCGAGCATAATAGAAGCCAACCACTTGTGCGACGAGCTTGGACTTGATACAATATCCACGGGAGGAACTCTTGCAACGGCCATGGAGCTCTACGAGAAAGGCTTCATAAAAGATGAGGATCTTGGAGAAGCACCACCATTTAGATGGGGCAACACGGAAGTCCTGCACTACTACATAACAAAGCTTGCGAAGAGAGAGGGGTTTGGTGACAAGCTCGCTGAAGGAGGCTACCGTCTCGCCGAGAGTTATGGTCACCCAGAGTATTCAATGAGCGTCAAGAAACTTGAGCTTCCCGCTTACGACCCAAGAGGGGCCGAAGGACACGGTCTTGGTTATGCTACCAACAATCGTGGAGGTTGTCACATCAAGAACTACATGATAAGCCCCGAGATTCTCGGTTATCCTTACAAGATGGATCCACACGACATAAGTGACGACAAGGTCAAGATGCTCATAATCTTCCAGGATTTGAGTGCTCTAATTGATGCAGCGGGTCTATGTCTCTTCACGACTTTTGGTCTTGGAGCAGATGACTACCGTGATATGCTCAATGCAGCTCTTGGATGGGACTTCTCGACGGAGGATTATCTCAAGATTGGGGAGAGGATATGGAACGCCGAGAGGCTCTTCAACCTCAAGGCTGGTCTTGACCCAGCTAAGGATGATACCCTTCCAAAGCGCTTCCTTGAGGAACCAATGCCTGAAGGGCCTAACAAGGGATACGTTGTTCGCTTGAAGGAGATGCTTCCAAGGTACTATGCCCTCAGAGGCTGGACAGAGGATGGAAAGGTTCCACCAGAGAAGGCTAAAGAGCTCGGTATTGAAGAATTTGTGTAATCTTGCTTTTCTTCTACTTTTGCAATTTTTTTCATTCGAAAAATTTTTTAAGTGTAAAAGTCATTTTTATAGGAATGGTGATAAAATATGGTAAAAGTCAAGGTTTTTGCCACACTGATAAAGCTCACCGGACGGAAAATTCTCGAAGTTCCCGCTGGAAGTGTGGGGGAACTTTTGGAAAAGCTTTACTCAACATATCCTGGGTTTGAAGAGGAACTCAAGAGGGGTTTCATGATACTCGTTAACGGGAGGAATATTGAGCACCTACAGGGTTTGCAAACTCCACTCCGTGAAGAGGATATTGTGAGTATCTTTCCTCCAGCTGGAGGTGGCTGAAGTGGAAAAGGAATACTCCTTCACACTCTGGGATGGCAAGGTAATAGTAAAACCTAAACTTGACATGAAATATCTCTACATAGAGACGACGAGCAGGTGCAACCTCCACTGCGAAATGTGTTTCAAGCAGTACTGGGAGGAGCCCGAAGGGGACATGGATTGGGAGCTTTTTCTTAAGATTCTCGATGATGCAAAGGAGTTCCCAGAGCTGAAAATGATTTACTTTGGTGGAATAGGAGAGCCTTCTGTTCATCCTCGCTTCATGGATATGGTGCGCGAGGTCAAAAAGAGGGGCTTTGCCTTAGGGATGAGCACAAATGGAACCCTTCTCACAGATAAGATGTTGCGAGAATTTGCGGAGCTTGGAGTGGAGCTTGTCTATTTCTCAATGGATACAATACCAAGTGCTCAGAATGCAATAACCCTTGGCCATCTTGCTGCTGCTATAACTGTTGACAAGATAAAGAAGCTTGTGAAGTATAGAGAAGAGACAGGAACTCATAGGCCCACTGTGGGAGTTGAGGTGGTGATAAGCAAAGAAAATTATGCACAGCTCCCTGAAATAGCACGTTTTCTTTTAAATATTGACGTTGATGCAATGCTTGTCTCAAACCTTCTTCCTCTTGCCCCGGAGCAGGTGGGGGATATAATCTACGATGGTGAGGTTGATATGACCTCTATACTTGATGAGCTTTATAAAATAGCTCACAATGGTCTCTATATAAAGCTTCCTTACTTTGAGCTTAGGACAGAGCGCTCCTGTGACTTTGATGAGAATAATGTTGCAGTGATTAGATGGGATGGGGAAGTTTCTCCATGTTATCGCTTCCTCCACAGCTATAAGGAATACATCTTTGGACGGGAGAAGAAAGTTAATGCCTATTCCTTCGGTAATGTCCGGGAGAAGAGCCTAGCAAAAATCTGGACAAGCGAAAAATACACTTGGTTCCGCTTTACCATGAAGAATTACATGTATCCATCATGCACCGATTGCTCTTTAAGGGATGCCTGCGACTTCGTTAAGACGAGCGACATAGACTGCTGGAGTAATGAGCCTAGCTGTGCTGATTGCCTCTGGGCCAGAAGGATAGTATTGTGTCCTATTCCTCAACACAACTTTGGGAAGTTCTACTGAACTCTCTCATTATTCTTTGAATATTTCTCCTGTAATCAGGTCTATCCCTACCTTCCTGACCTTGAGCTTCCAGAGCTTCTCGGGTGCCCCGCCCCCTTCCTCACGATAGCCAGTCATCTCGATTATCCCCATGTCCTCAAGGGCCGAGAGATGGTAGTAGAGGGTGGAGCGGGGCATGTTCAGGCCCCTCTCCTGGAGGGCTCGGTAGAGTTCGTTCGTTCCCTTAACGCCCTTGCTAAGGATTTTTATGATGCTCTGTCTCGGCTCGGCCATTAGCGGTTTGAGCATCATCATTAAACTCTTCAGGTTTCTCATATCCTCCATCATCCATCTCGGCACTTCTATCACCGTTAATTATTTTGCCCCAAAGTTTATAAAATTACTGCTTTTCTATGCTTTTGGCTCGAATATTATAGAAAACTTTATAAAGAAATTTGTGATATTACAAAACAGAAGAGATAGAGGTGGTTGAGATGCCGTTTGGAGTTACAGGATGGAAGTGGAAGGTTGGAAGGTTTGGGTACACGATGGAGAAAGAGTCGAACTACGAGAAAATCAAGGCGAAGGCAAAAGAGTTGCTTGAGAAAGCTACCAGAGGTGTCATATGGAAGTGCCGTTGTGGAACAACTCACATTTCTCTGCTTGTTGATGGCGAGATACTCGGAGAGTTGTGGGAGGGTGTTAACCCCAAAGAACTCGAAGTTGGTGCCTACTGGTATGGAAAATGGGGGACGAAGATCCAGCTCGTGAAGGACGAAAGGGTGATGGGCTTCCTATGGCTCACCTGAGCCTTTTTTATTTTTTGGCCCGGAATGTAAAACTCTTAGGAGATGACTGAGATGGGAGCAATAAACTTCCTGAAGGAGAAGATGTTCTACATAGTTTTCACGCTGATCTTCCTATCGAGCTATGCTGGTCTGTATCACAGAGAGATGTTTCTATCCCTCAAATGGACGCTGCCGGTTGCACTCTTTATGATGCTCTTCCAGCCAATGGTGTTCATGAATATAAGAAAAGCGTTCACGACAAGGACAGAGATAAAGACGAAGTATCTTGTGGCCCTGACGGCGTTCTACCTCCTCCTCTTTCCCGCCCTGACGTGGCTTCTCCTTAAGTTCTGGCTTGCGGTAATACCTGGCATCGATCCAAGACTGCTCGCAGGGATTGTCCTAATAAGCCTTGCCCCTCTTCCCAGCTCGGCACCGGCTTTCACGAACCTCGCGGGTGGAAAGTTCCAGCTGACGCTCGTCGGTGTCATATGGACATTCCTTCTCTCGCTCTTTGTTATGCCGATTTACGCTAGGTTCATACTCCACACACTCATAAAAGTTCCGATGTGGCTGCTCCTCAAGTCGCTCGTCCTTTACATCATAGCACCCCTCACAGCGGGCCAGCTAACGAAGTACGCGATTCTGAACTGGAAGAGCGAAGAAGCCCTCATGAAGCTCAAGGAACCCCTCGTGGGCCTCTCACTCCTTGGCATGTACTGGATGATCATTGTGGTCTTTGGCATAAACGGAAAGATGATAGCCGAGAGGCCGGAGATTATAATCGTCGGAGCGCTTATAATGAACGCCTACTTCATTGCGCGTGCGGCCATAGCTTACTTCACCGGAAAAGCGCTTGGCTTTCCTCTGGAGCAGAACATATCACTCGTGTATTCAACTGGCTCCAACATGACCCTTGCAACGGCAATGGCAATAGGGACATTTGGTCCTCTCGCGGCCGTCGGGACGGCCCTTGGAGGGCCTTTCAGCGACATGATACTCATGATACTCTTCGTAAAGCTCTTCGCCATTCTGAGGGCAAGGCGTATATACGTTGAAACCAATATCCCCACAGGTGATGAGAGATGAGTGTCCCACTGGTTTGCCTCGTAACGTGCGGGGAGTCTCTTTCCGAGCTGATCGCACTGGAGGCTCTAAAGGAGCTCGGGGATAGTGTCGGGCTGTGCCCACTCACAGCGATTACAAGAGGGGTTCCAGAGGTAATTGGAAGAATAAAAAACGCCAAGCACATCATCCTCTTAGATTCCTGCTCTCTGAGGTGTGCAAAGAAAACTGCCGACGAGCTGGGAATCTGCTATGATGAGTACATCAACCTTGAAGAGGAACTTAACATGAGAACCCCCTGCTATGAGAATCCCTCTGTTGAGGTCGTGGACGACATTGGCCTGGCGGCTGCACACCTGATAGAAAGAATTGGAGAGGTTCTCAAAGAGCCCTGACCGGCTGGGCTAGTACCCATTGTGTCCAGAAATGATTTTAAATATTACGGGAAATTTCAATCGAAAAGAATTTCATAAGAATAAAAATAAAAATGAAGTGACTCTTATATTTGATAAATTCGCCAAGAACCTTAAGAAAAATCTCCTGTGGTACTCACTCATAACCATAGGCATAGGTTGGGCCCTTAGGCTTGCTTTTCCCAGCTTTGCAAAGACTCACAAGACCTCGCTCATCAACCTGACGACGGTTCTTGTCTTTTTCATGATATACCCGATGATGGTGAATCCCAACCTTGAGAGAATACCTAAGGTTCTGAAAGAACCGAAGCCCGTCCTTCTAAGTCTTGCCTACAACTTTGTGCTAACCCCGATAGTGGCTTTTCTCCTCGTTAGGGGCTTCATCCACGACCCCAACCTTGCACTTGGCTTTCTTCTCATCATGCTGGGTCCGGGCTCTTCAATGAGCATAGCATACACCAACCTGGCGGGGGGAGATCTTATAACGTGGCCGGACAAAGCTTTTGGCCCTAGGGACAAACCCTCGGGGATGGCCAGTATATATCCGCTGATACACACCCCTGACCAGCAAACCTTAAAAGCAGTTAGGGTTACCTAATATATGAAAAACATCTAATATGAAAGATATAACAGGTGAGATTGATGTTTAGGAAAATATTTTTCCCAACGGATTTCAGCGAGGGAGCGTACAGGGCGGCAAAGTGCTTCGAGAAGGCCAACGACATGCCAGTTGGAGAGGTGGTTCTTCTTCACGTGATAGACGAAGGAACTCTGGAGGATCTCCTTAACGGTTACTCGCTCCTCTACAGTGATGAGGGCATGGAAATCGAGGCCATTAAAAAGGCGTTGCTGAGGAAAACCATGGAAAAGCTTCAGGCTAAGGCGGAGGACTGCAAGAAAATCTTCGGCACTGAAAACGTGAAAATCCTGATTAGGTTTGGCCTCCCGTGGGAAGAGATTGTTAAGGTTGCCGATGAGGAGGACGTGTCACTCATACTCCTCCCCAGTCATGGGAAGCTCGGCTTCTCACATGAAATCCTTGGCTCTACAACCGTCCGTGTATTGAGAAAGACGCAGAGACCGGTTCTTGTGGTAAAAACGCACTGCGAATGTGGGGGTGATGGAGAATGAACTGGTTGAAGCTCAAGAACCACCTCGATAAGTACCTCCCGGTTTACGTCGCGCTCGCCATGATAGCGGGCTTTTACGTCGGAACGCACACGAACCTCAAGCCCTACCATGACACACTCAAGACTCTGAACATGCTCGTTGTCATCAGCATGATATACCCGATGATGATTAACCTTCGTCTGGGAGAGCTCAACAACAGTGCCCGGCTCGGGAAGCAGCTGGCCATAGCCCTCACAATGGGACTTGTGATTTCCCCGCTCATAATGTACGGAGCAATATGGCTGACCAACCTTGTTCACCCTATAAATCACATGCTTGCCCTTGGGCTTCTCCTGGCCGTTGTGGTGCCCTGCTCTTCAATGACCATAGCCTATACTGGCTTCACCAAGGGCAACATCGAGCTGGCGACCATAGTGGTTGCGTTGAGCTTCACGCTGGCAATCATAACGGTTCCGGCCTGGCTCAAGGTCTTCGCATCGAACTATCACGTTTCAATATCGGTCTGGCTCCTCGTCAAGACCATTCTCATAGTCGTCATAACGCCCATGATACTCGGCGTTCTTACGAGGGTCTATCTGATGGGTAAACTCGGCCCGGAGGGCTTCTTAAGGATAAAACCAGCATTCCCGGCGATTTCACTCCTTGGCATGTATACAATAGTCTTCCTGATATTTATGGAGAAAGCCGAGCTCATAGCCAGCAAACCAAGTATCGTTGGCGTCGCCCTGGTTCCTCTGGCCATTTACTACACCACAGCTCTTCTCTTCATGACATTCGTGGACAAGGCTGTTGGAATCCCATATAGGGATCACATGGCAATAACGTTTACCTCCGTTGGGAAGAACGAGGGAACGGCAATGGCCATAGCCCTAGCGGCAGGGACGGGCCTCATGGCGATAGCACCCGCGGTAACTCCAATACTTCAGATACCGTTCTTGGTTGGCTACGTTAAAGCATGGAGAAAGATAGCGGGGCTGTGGAAATGTAAGGTTACAGAGGAGGAGGCGGTCCCAGGAGCCTCTTGATTCTTTTTCCTTTAATGATTGGCACCTTCCCGGGCCATGAGGATCAAGGGGTCTTCAAAAATGTTAAAGAAAATGGTTTCAGAGCTTTCTCCCAACCTCGTAGCCTTCCCTCACTGCGCTGGCTATGTTTCTAACGGACTTTGCGTCGCCGATGATGTGGTACTCGATGCCCTCTATGGTGAATGGTACGTACGGCCTCATTCCAAACGCTCCAATGATCACATCACACTTTATCATTTCCTTCTCCCCTGTTTCGGTGTTCTCTACTATCGCGTACCCTTCACCAGCGCTCACGAAGCGCCTGCCGGTTAGGATGGGTATTTCTCTCTCCTCAAGCTCCCGCAGGAGGTATCCACGTGTTATCCTTTCAATGTTTGGGAGGATGGCTGGACTGCGTTTGATTATCCTGACCCGGTTGTTGAACTGGGCAAGATACAGGGCCGTTTCAACCCCAACAAGACCCCCTCCGCCGATTAGGATGTCTTTGTTCTCGACCCTGACCTCTCCACGTAGAACCTTATCGAAGGGCGTTATCAAACCACGTTCCCCGCTGCAGGGCAGGAACGGTTTCGCCCCTGTAGCTATGACAACTGCCTGTGGGTTTAGTTTTAGTATGTCTTCTTTCGTCGTCTCCCCCTCATGGAAGTGGACGTTGGGCATCTCGGATAGGACGTTGCGGTAGTACTCGATGAGCCAGCCGATCTTCTCCTTTCCGGGTGGAACCATCGCCAAGGTGAGCTGACCGCCGAAGACCTCATAGAATAGATGAACCTCATGTCCCCTCATGGCCGCAACCCTTGCGGCCTCAAGACCCGCCGGGCCCGCTCCAATTATTGCCACGACGCGTTTTCTCGGGGCCTTTGGGACTTCCTCCTCGTTCCCGACGTTGGCGTTGACACCGCATCTTATCGGCCCCTTTTCGTCATGGACTGCCTTGATGCACTCACTGCATCCTATGCAACGCCTTATCAGATGCTCCTTTCCCTCCGCAACCTTTCTCATCCAGTCGGGATCCGCTATCAGGGGTCTTCCGAGGATGACGAGGTCTGCTTGGGTCTCAAGGACTTTCTCCGCGATCGCCGGTTCCCTTATCATGCCCACCGCCGCCACTGGAACGGGCAGAGGTCTTATCCTTTCGGCCAGGTAAGCACGCCAGGCCTGGGGATAGTGCATTGGTTCGAGACGCTTCTCCTTCGGCCCGAGGCCTATATCCGCCTGTATCATGTCGTAACCTGTCCTGGCCAGAGTTAGGGCTATCTCCCGTCCGGTCCTCAGGGTTATGCCCCCCTCAAGGAAGTCGTCCACGGCCAGCCTTATCGTTACCGGAAAATCCCAACCACATTTCTCTGCTATGCGCTTCCTCACCTCCACCGCGAATCTCGTCGGTTCACCCCACTTGTCGTCGCGATGGTTGGTTAGGGGGGAGAGGAACTGGTTAATGAGCAGTCCGTGGGCACCTTGTACCTCAACCATGTCGAAGCCCGCATCCATTGCGAGTCTCGCCGAATATGCGAACTTCTCCACCAGCTCCTCTATCTTCTCGGGCGAGAGATAGTCCACACCCATCTTTTTCCATCCCTCATGGGCGAGCTCGACTGAGAGTTTAACTCTCTCATACTTGTGGACTTTGGAGGTCAGCAATTTCCAGTCCTTGAGGACGGCTTTTGAGTCGATCCTTGGCTGGAATGGCATGTGTTTTCCTTCGGGGAAATCTATGGATGTGTTCTCCACTATTATCAGGCCGACACCACCCCTTGCACGTCTCTCGTAGTGTCTGACGAACCTCTCCGTCAGCCTCCCGTTCTCTAGGGCAAAGTTCGTCGATATCGGCGGGAACACCACCCTGTTCATAAGCTCAACGTTGCCTATGTTTATCGGCTCAAATAGTTTAGGGTAGCCTTTTTTCATTAGGCTCACCTAAAATAGTGTTTCGATATCCCTTATAAAACTTGGTTTGATTGATGTATATCCCATATGAAAAATTTTCAATAGGACTCATGTCTCTCACGTATCCATATCGGGCGAACTAAAGGTAAAGGTTATTACGTACGTGGATGAATTAAGGGAATGATGCCATGACCGCTCCATTTCCCCAATACGGAGGGAGCCTCGGGTTGAGTCCAGGCTTCTAAAACCTGAAGACGGCAAAAAGCGGTGGAACTCGTCAGGGAAGCACTTCTCTTTTTTCGAGCTGGAGAACCAATAATTCACCCCGCCCACGTTGATATTCCGGTCTTCTACCTGAATTTCGCCATAGACAGGGCTCACTACGACGAGAATTGGGGTCAACATAGAGGGGAGCGGCATCGTCGTGGGCTCTCTTGCCAGCCTCATAGCCCTCAGGATAGCAAGGGTTGGGGTGGGGCACTTCCACCGCCATTCCGTTCTCTACTTTCTCGTGGCCCTTTTGCTCTCCGCGCTCCTCATTTTGTAGCACGTGATTCCCCCGAGCTTCATACGGCGGTTCTTCACTCGCTCCCAAAGGGTTTTTAACCTTATGAACTTTAGTTCATTCAGGTGCTGGAGATATGAGAATCATAGAAGTCGTTGACCTTACCAAGTACTACGGTTCATTCCTCGCGGTTAACGGCGTGAGCTTTGAGGTTAAGAAGGGTGAAATATTCGGGTTTCTCGGCCCAAACGGTGCGGGAAAAACAACTACTGTCAGAACGATTACCGGCGTTTTAAGGCCAAGCTCCGGAGAGATAAGGGTTCTCGGCTACGACATGCTCGATGAGAGGGAAAAGATAAAGGCGAGGGAAAGGATGGGCATAGTTCCAGAGATGGCGAACCCCTATGTGGATTTAACGGCGATGCAGAATCTCAGGCTCATGGGCGAGCTCTACGGAATGGAACGGAGGGAGATAGAGAAGCGCTCAATTGAACTCCTCAAGCTATTTGGCCTCTACGAGAAGAGGAACGTGAAGGTGAGAGCTTTTTCGAAGGGCATGAGGCAGCGCCTTATTCTTGCCATGGCCATGATAAGCGACCCCGAGCTTTTAATCCTCGATGAACCGACGAGCGGCCTCGACGTCATAAGCGCTCGCTTGATAAAGGACGTCATCCGCGAAGAGAAGAGGAATGGAAAGACGATATTCATGACAACCCACAACATGGTTGACGCAAACGAGCTGTGCGAGAGGATTGGAATCATAAGGAGGGGAAGGCTCATAGCTATTGACACGCCCGAGAAGCTCAAGCAACTGGTTAAGGGCAGCGTTTCCGTGGAGGTTAGCTTCGAGCCTATGAAACTTGAGCCTTTCAGCCTTTCTTCGGCGATTAGAGTTGAGCTGACGGGAGATAAGGCGAGGATTTTCACGAACGATCCGGATGCAACGATCAGGGAGCTCGTGCACTACGCCGAGAGCAATAGCCTGCGGATAGTGAGCCTGAGAACTCTATCCCCCTCACTGGAGGATGTCTTTATCAAGCTGGTGGGTGACGGGAATGATTGAGGTACTCAAGCGCTCCTTTGCCATAGCGAAGAAGGACATGCACATCTTCTACCTCAAGGGGCCGGTAGTAATAATGGGTCTCATATTCCCCTTCTTCCTGTTCCTGGCCTTCATGATAGGGCGGAACCTCTCGGGAGGGCATCTTTTCGTTGGTCTAACGGCCATGACGGCCTTTTTCACCTCCACAGCTGTTGGCCCCACGATAGTCCCATGGGAGTGCAGGGGAAGGACCTTCGAGAGGCTTATAACCTCTCCCGTTTCGCTGACCACGGTGCTCCTCGGTGACCTTCAGGCTTCCCTCTACTTCGGGCTGGCGATAACATTCACCATAGCCGTTCCTGCAATGCTCTACCTCTCAATTCATCCCTCAATCGTTGTTTTTCTTCTCTCCACCATCCTGGCGGTTGGCTGCTTCTCCGCCATGACGGTACTGATGTCCTCTTATCCTCCCACGGACATTCCAGCCGACGTCATGATGCTGTCCTCGCTCGTTAAGTTCTCGCTCCTCTTCATCAGTGGCATTTTCGTACCCATTGAAAATCTGCCCGCCTACGGCAGGTGGATTTCCTTCATCTCGCCGCTGACGTACTATGTTGACGCCCTGAGGCACTCCCTTGGCGGGGGATATCTTCCGCTGTGGCTCGATCTGGGGATGCTTACAATCTTTGCACTTGCCTTCTTCCTAACAGGCTCGTGGGTGCACAAGAGAGTGCTTGAGCGGAGGTTCACATGATGTCTGCAGAGGCCTCCCCTTATCTCTCACGGTCTCCCCCTCAAAGGTTAATCCGTTAAGGCAAGAGGTCACCGCTGGGACTTTCTAACTACCTCCACTTCTCCCTTTATCTTCTCCTCTCCACCATGTTGAAGACCGTCCCGTACTTCTCGGCAAGCTCCTTGACGCGGAGTATCTTTTTCTCGGGCTCCTCCGTCAGATTATGAAGTCGCCGGTAATAACGCCGATACACTGCCCGAAGGGAAAAGCCATACTTGAAGCAGGGGAGGTTAGAATAGTGAAAGTAGAAGCGAGAAGGAAAGTAGAGGAAGTCCTCAGGAGTCTCCAAAGTAGCTTATAGTTCCCCTCGTGAAAGCCTCGTCCTTCAGGGCGGGGATGTAAGAATCCTAAAATCGGCACTTGAGTAGAAAGCTTTTTAAACTCTTGTAACGTAATAGGGCCTCGGAGAGGCCACCGTCAGATA
>QMUF01000003.1 GCA_003663525.1 Thermococci archaeon
AACCCACTAATCCCCACTATCTTTGGATTATGAACGTAAACTGCCGAAAGTCCAGTAACAGCTCCCAAAAGCTCTACAAGACCATCGTTCATCCCAAGGACAAAATCCCTTATGTTTTCCACGTGGAAGCGTTTCTTGCTTTCGTAGAAAAAGCGCTCGTGTTCAAGCTCGTCTAGGATTATCTTCGAAATCACTTCTCTTTCTTCATCGCTAAGCTTGTATTTTGTTAGAAAGTTAAAATACTTCTGAATTGCCGAGTTTTCTCCCATCTCAAGCAAAGAAACAATAGGCCCCGGCCCTAAAAGCTTCCTAAGCAGTTTCACAAAAAAGAAGCTGAGCCTCCCTATTTTTACTTTTTTCGGTTTTTTATCCCTCTTGACCAAAAAGTCGTGCCAGAACTTTGAGTGATTAGACTCAATATGGGATAGCCTCAAAAACTCCTCTCTCAATTTTGGATCTTTTTCATCTCTACTCAAGGAAGCATAAAGAACGGAATCCTTATATTCGCCCTCGTAAAATTGGTTAGCTAATTTCAGTATCTCATCCATTTTCGCCCACCAAAAATGTAAAAACTTGAGAATTAATAAAGTAAATGGAAATCACTCCGTGGGGGTATAGTAGCACCTCCTCGGCGATGTTACTTTTCCTTCCTTTTTGAGCTTTTTAATTGTCTCCTCAACTTCTTTTTTGTCGAATCTAGCCTTTTTCATCTTTATATTTCATCACTACGAACTCCCTGTAGTCCATAACCTTTTCAAAACCCTTTTTGAGGTAGTACGAATAAGCCTCAAGCTCTGGGAAGGTTATCACGTAGGCCTCTTTTCCAAGTTTCCTAAGCCTTTCAACTGCAAATTCAAGAAGCTTTGAACCATATCCTTTACCCTTATATTCCGGATCAACCATAAAGAACTCTATAAGCCCTATTTTTTCATTTTTAATCTCCTCCGGCACCCACCAGACGTCTTTGCCCTCAATGTTGTAAACGAGGGCAACAGTACCGATTATTTTTCCATCTTCACTACGCAGGGCGTAGAGCTCGTCGAACTCATCTCTCAACCTAAATTCAAGAAAGGGCTCATAGACCTGCTTAAATTCCTCGAAATTATTAGTGCTCGGTTTTTTCTTTACCCATTCTAGGGCAGGGTAAGCCCCATTAGTTTCCTGATAAACCCGAAAGACGAACTTAACGAGCTCTTCTTTAAGTTCAAGTGATTTTTCAGTAAGCTCGATTCTCATTCTTATTCACCAAAGGTATATATGCCTCTTCACACTAAAATCTTACTGGTGATATTATGAACGAACTTGGGGGCACTCGCCTTAGCCCTAAAAGTCGAAAAAGCAGAACTCGGGTTTTACATCAAAATGGTCAAAAGGGCAAAGGATGAAAGAGCAAAAAGATGTTCCTTTTCTGATTGGAGAAGAAGCAGAACATTGGGACTTTGGGAAGGAGTTTGTAGAGAAGCTCCTCCAAAAACCAGAAGTGCCGCAACTCGATAAAGAGCTTTTGGAAAAGCTTACTCCAAAATACGGGGAGAATTCAGCGAGATTAAAGCTGTAGAATTGAGAATGCAACAAGAAAAGCCCACATGGGAGTTTTATGAGAAAACGGCAGAAGAAGTAGAGGATAAAACAATTAAGAAGATTTTTGAGGAGCTTGCAAACACAGAAACCCCCCACTATAAGCTTTTAAAGGCTCAATATAATTCAGTAATGAAGACAGGAATATGAATGGATTATCGGACTTCAACCTTGAGGTTGATTGAGCTGGTGGAGGTGAATAACATGCTGGCCAAATACCCATTTGAGATTCCGAAGAATAGACCTCTCTCACGGAGGGAAATTGCCCAAGCCCTACGCTGGGCAATTGAAGCTGAACTCGATGCCATAAGCTTCTACGAGCAGCTGGCCGAGCACATTGAGGACGAGAGGATAAAACACATATTCTTAGACGTAGCTAACGAGGAGAAGGAGCACTTCGGCGAGTTCCTCGCAGCACTCCTTGAGGTTGATGGGGAGCTTGCGAAGTACATGAAGGAGGGTTTTGAAGAGGTCGAGGAAGAGACAGGGATAAAGGTTACACTGTGACTTTTTTCCTTCTCTTTGCTATCCGAGCATTGAGTCAAGAAAGAGCATCACATAGAACCCCAAAAAGAAGCCCGCAGTTACAAGAAGCTCGTTCTTCTCGTGCTTATAAATCTCGGGAATCATCTCTTTTACCGTTACATACAACATTGCACCACCGGCTAAGCCAAGACCATATGGAAGCAGATTGTGGAATATCGTGAAGAAAAATGCTCCAACGAGAACCATAATCCATTCGGCCACCCCACTTAAAACACCCATCAGAATAGGCTGAAGTCTTTTCTTTTGAAGGGTTGCAAGTGGTAATGAAACGACAATCCCCTCAGGAAAGTCCTGTATTCCAACTGCAATTGCTGTTACAAGGCCAGTCTTAAGGTCAAACACTATAGATGTGCCCACGGCCAAGCCTTCAGGTAAATTGTGTATTATGACAGCTAAAACTATCAACCACATCACTCTCAGCTTGTCCTTAAGCTCTTCTGGGCCTTCGTAGCCTTTAACTAAATGTTTATGGGGCACAAAACGATCGATAGTATATATGAGGAGTATTCCAAGAAAAATCCCTACCCCAACAGGAGTAAAACTACTTGTAGATTCAATAGCTGGCAGGATTAAACTGGTAAAGCTTGCCACTATCATAACTCCAGCAGCAAAGGACAAACATACATCTATCCCCCAATCTGGCATTTTATTTGAGAATATAGCAAGCAATGCGCCAAAAGTTGTCATCAATGCAACGAAAAGTCCAGCATAAAAAGCAACTATCATTAAATTACCGTTGGAAAGGGTTAACAGGTAATTACTTAATGAGACAACAAAATTTTCTAACAATTTTAGGGCACCCTAATATATTTGCACTCCAAGTATATAAAGATTCTTAAAAAGAAAAATTCAAAGGCCAACGCGCATCATCTGACTATACATTCCCCAGTTCAGAAGAAGTTCATACTCTGCTCTAAGTGTGTAGTAATGCCCCTTCTCCATATCACTCAAAGAACACATAAGTCTCCTCTTCTCTTCCGTGTCCGCCATATTTTCTAGTGTTTCATACAATTTGCTTGCTATGTCCTTAGATTTCATTGCCCACCGGACGAGATCAATTATGTCTTGAATTTTCTCAAGCTTACTTGCAACGGGCTTTAACTCCGGCCCTACTTGCTCTTTGGGAAATATTAGTTCTTCTCCCGGAAATGTTTGAGCATAAAGCTTTCTCAAGAGTATTTCATGCTTCCTTTCCTCTTCCGCTAAAAATTTAAGTTTCTTTTTGAAGCTTTCCATATCCACATTCGCAGCCATGCTTTTATAAAACTCCCTTACACCAATTTCGGCCTTTATGGCCATTTCCAAAAGTTCTTTTAAGGAAAATTCATTCACCTTTTCACTAATGTGAATATAAAAGCTCTTTGTTAAAATCGCCAAGTCTCTCCACTGCCACGTAATGGAGTCTCACGAGAGTGTAAATCCATAGGATCATGGAAAAGAGGTACACTACCGGAGCGATTTCTCCAACAAAAAGACTAAGCCAGATAAATCCCACAAAAGTCCAGGATGATATCTCTGCAAGCCTCTTATACCTTTCAGGGGTTCTAACGTAGCCCGATATGGCATTAATGAGGAGCACAATAGCTACTGAAGAAGCTAGCTCAACGGTGTAGAAGCTATTCCTTACAAAAATTGCACTTCCAGCTACAATTCCAACCTGTAAGAGCATTGTCCATGTTGCCCTAACAAGTCTGCTTTCCGAAAGGGAGTAGGCTATTAAAACAGGCCCCAGAAGAATTGCAAAACTTATAATTGCTTGATGAACTTCAAACATTGTTGCGATAAAACCGAGTGAAGTCAATATTCCCCCAAAGAGGATATACCAGGAAAGCTTTCTATGCCCTAAAAAGAAGCTCTCAATCTTTCTTGAAAGGTTCCAAGTAAGGAAAATTCCCGTAAGGGTTAACAATCCGCAGATGCTCATGAGAGTTTGATAAACACTTACCATGCTTCCATCGTCCAAGTTTTTACCTTGATAGTTAGGAAACAAAGTAAATAAACCTTCCGGTAAATTTTTGCAGATTTTGGAGTATGCTGAAAATCAGTTCCAAGAAAAGCTTCTTTTCTTTATGTTCTTCAAAACCTCCACTCCCTCAAACATCTGGAGGACTCCAAACAATATCCCGCTGAAGAATGAGAATTCACTAACAAGATAATATCCCATCAGATAGAAGAAAAAGCTAATGAACAAGAGGAGGGAAGAAATTACCAGAACATCGGTATGAAGCCAGGAAAGTAAGTTATTAAGCTTTACACCCAAGAGTGCGGATAGTGCAAATAGAAGTGCCATCAATGGAAAAAGCAGTTCAACAGCTGTGAACACAGCATAAACCACAATAACAGCTGAAAAACCGACATACAGCCACATCCATACTCTAAGTCTGCCAAAGGAAAACACAAGCACAACAAAAAGGAAACTAACTGCTCCTATAAACCCTATAGCGTTTCCAAATTTTGGAAAAGTGAATTCGAGGACAGAGGCCAATGCAAACATTGCAGATGACAGATACATTGTATTCTCCTGTGTCCCTTTTACTTTCCATGCCAGCGCTGCACCAAGAATTGAAGCACTAAGGAGCAGGTAAGAGAGAGCTATACCTATCATTTAAAGCCATCTCCTGAGGTAGTCGTATATTCCCATACCAGAGTACACCCAGAGAATTACTGCGGAGGAGTATAGGAGAACTATGAGGAAAGACATTCCCTCCAAGGAAGTCCTATTAATGAAGTACCTCACCCAGCTGTAAGCCACAAAAAGCCAAGAGGATATTAGGAGAGAGTACCTCAAAAAGGGAGGAAGAACTCTCAGCATTAAAAGGGAATGAACCAGGATAAGAAGGGTTAAAAGAACGCCTATGTAGATAAGCTGTGCTGTAGTATCTGAAAAGCGGGAAACGAGAGATATTGAGGAGAGAATCAAAAGAAACTGGGCAACAAACCTCTTCGTTGGAACAAGAAGTCCAAATGTGCTGAATGAATAGATCATTACACCCGGCCCGGCAAGGAGGAGAAGCGTGATAACGTTCCTCTCAAACTCACTTGTTGGTTTCATAATGCATAAAAAGCCAATTGAGATTAGAATCCCGCCAAAAAGTGGGCCAAAAACGGCATATCTTTTCCCCGAGGTGTAGCTTTCCAATTTATTAAAGATAAGGGTAACATAGGCTATCCCCAAAACCGTGAGGGCCCCGTTGAGTGTCATTATAATCTGGTATTCGATCATCCCATCCACCAAATCCTTTCCCCAACTGTAAGGAACAGGAACAAAACAGCTCCGAAATAAAGAAACGCACTGAGAACATTAAATCCCGTCAAAAGTGCTCCAATGCTCAAAAGTGCAAATACGCTCGAAAAGAGCAGGGTATTTCTCGTATCTTCCCCAAGAATAAACGCATTCTCCCTAAGACTTAAAGCTAAGATAGAAAGAACAACCAGTGTGCCCACGTGGAAGTATTTGAGATCATGGAACGTAAAGACAACAAGAAGTGTCAGGGCAACAATTAAGGGAAAGTACTCGTAGTGAATTTTTTTGCCCGTGTTAATTGAGATAAACCTTTCCACAATTAGCAAAATTCCTAGAATCCCAAAAAACTCAATTACGTCTAAATTAACTGCAAAAATTATCTCCACTATAGATGCCCCACTGAAGAGCAGGCCAAGTAAGAAGGCATAAGGCCGATGATGTAAGAGAGGGTTCTTTTTCTTTTTTGTGAAAAAGCCAATTATTATGAGAAGGCCAAGTAAAATATCGGGCAGTTCTGAAATTAGAACACATTCCATTAGAGCCACTCCCTCAGTGTTTCATAAGTTTTAAGTGTGGAGTATACCCATATAAGCAGGGATATGAAATAAATCAAGAGGACTCCATAGTGGATGCACGTTTGGGGGTTTTTGAAGGAATAGTAGCGAAGCCATGCATGGAGAACGAGAAGCCACGATGCAATCTTTAGGAGGTTTTTGTTAAAGCGCGAACAAACTGCCAAAGAGGAAACAGATTTCATGAGAATGAAAATAGGGAGAGTAATGCCAAAAAGAAGCAATATTACCCCAATTTTTCTCAAAGTGGGAAGTGGAAGAAACGAATAGATAACAGAAGACGCCAGAATAACAAAAACTTGCACCTTTAACTCTCTATCAATTTTAGTTTGTTTGATTCCTACAAAGAAGGGCAGAACTACGAGCAGGCCCCCGATAAGAGCAAAGAGGCTAGAAAGAGTAATAATAGATGAAGACAAAGCACCTTTAGTTGCTCTTATATCGAGCAGTCCTCCAATAACCAAAAGCATAATAAGTCCTCCAATTACCTGAAGGGCTTCAAGGGTTCTGTTTTTAATGTATAGGTTAAAAGCGCGAAATACCGAAATAGCAAGAGAAAACCCAGACAAGACCATGACTGCAATAGCAAGGCTTAATAGTGTATGCTCATCCAAGGGGCTCACCTACGATAATTTCCTTATTCAGTTCAAGCTTGTAAAACCCCGTAACCCCATAGGGAGACTTCTTAATTCGTATCCCCCTCGTTATTTTAAACCCATCAACGACCTCAACTATATCTATAACATGCGTTGCAGACTCCTCGAAGATGGCAAGAGTCTTGTCATCAAGCAATCTCTTATCCACCATCGACATCAAAATAAAACCACGTTCGAGAGCCATATTAGCTAATTCAGAGAAGAAGCGCTGAACGGTTTCAGATGGATGGAAAACAAGAAGAGGCTGGAGGAAGAATATACCAACGAAACGATCTTCTGGAACTTCTCTCATTGCATGGGTTATTTTAAAAAGCTCCTGCGGAGCAAAATCCTCCCCCAAGGTAAAGTAAATAACCCCATCAATGCCCTCTATCTTCTTAAGTCTCCTTTTAAGGCGAGGCGTTACAAAGACGACGGCTTTCTCTTTATTTTCTTTCAGAACAGCTAAGACTATCTCTATCCCAAGCTCTCCGATGGTGGAGATTAAAACCGTACTCCCCGGTTCAATTTTCCCGAGGAGCTCGTCGAGCTTGGGGATGCCGAGCCTCATACTTAGACCCCATGAAACAGAACTTCTTGGTGATAAACTTTAATACCTTTACTGGTTATTCTGTAAGGCCTGAGCTCCTCATCGAAGGTGCTTCCTCTAAACTTTATTATCTTAATACCTCTAAGAGTCTTTCCCCGTTCCTCAATTACTCTCAGCTCGATAACCCCACTCACAAGGTATTCTTCAATGTCACTATCCATGAGCTCTGAGGTAAAGAGGATTGTAGCTTTATACTTGGATATTGTCTTCAGAAAGGTCATAAAAGTCCTTCTGTACTCAAGCTCATCTAGAATCGTGAGCTTAATCATTGTTAGGGGATCTATAACTATCCTTGAGTACTTTTCAGCCTTGATCTCTTCGCTTATTGTCCTTGCAAGCTTCTCAAAGCTAGTTGCAAACTCCTCATAGAGGACATCAGCAAAGATCATCTTTTTCTCTCCCACTGGTGTTGCATCCACAATTTTTATGTTGGGATGATCCAGATTGAAGCCAAATTTACTCATATCTTCTTTGAGGGTTGAGAGGGGTTCTTCAAAAGTGATATACAAACCTTTTTCCTTGTTTTTGATCCCTTCCACCAAAAAGTGCATTGCAAGAGTAGTTTTGCCCGCCCCAGGGCCTCCTTTTACAAGATACGCCCTTCCGGGGATGAGGCCGCCATTAAGCATTTTATCAAGGCCTTCCACCCCTGTTGAGATCCTCACCATGTTACTCACCGCTGTAGAGTAATCCTACTCTCATCATTATAAAGTTTGTCATTAAAATTATTGTCTCGCCGCTATGGTCTCACTCTTAAAACTTTTTTGCCAGAACAGAATCCCACCAGAAAAGAAAATTATAAAAGAATCACTCAAGCTGAACCTCGTTCTCCCAGAGGCCATGGATGTTGCAGTAGCTTAAGGCATAAAGTTTGCCTTTTTTGCTTGTCCTAAAGAAGAACTTAGCTATTGGCTCTGTTAATGGTTCTCCATGGTTTGCAAACTCAGCTCTGCCAATAAGTATTGGAAAGTTTTCTCCTTCTGGATGGAAATAAACTTCAATCCAAGCTATGTGGTGCTCTGGTGTGTTAGGATGGGAGATTTCTTTACCAACTTGAACTTTTATTTTTATTAGTTCTCCTTCCTTCTTGTATTCTATAGCGGGGATGTGTTTTTCTCCTTTCCAGTCCCCACTTCTTATAGTTCCACTAATCATTTTCAATCACCTCAATCCTCTATCCTCTCAAACATATCTTTTGGAGCCCCACAAAGCGGGCATACCCAATCATCCGGAATTTCCTCAAACTTCGTTCCTGGATTAATTCCACTATCTGGATCTCCTGTTTCCTCATCGTATATATACCCACATACTATACATTTCCACTTTGCCATGTTTCCACCACTCAATATTATTAGATCGACCTTAGAAAGTTTGTGCTCCAAACTAAATAGAGCAAAAAACGAAAGAGCTATTCAAAAACTACAAACTTCTCTCTTGAAGCCCCGCACACTGGACAATACTCAGGAGCCTCATCTATAACCGTGTATCCGCATATTGGACATATGTAGACCCTCTTTATTTCAAGATCCTTTTTCTGTTCCGCCAGTTCTTTGGCTTCCTTGTAAAGCTCTGCATGAATTTTTTCTGCCTCTAAGGCATAATGAGTACTCCTCACAGCCTCTTTCTCACCCTGGAGCTCAGCAGTTGCTTTGTAAACTGGATACATTTCTTCGACTTCAAAAGTCTCCCCATCTATTGCTACCTGAAGGTTGCTAGGAGTGTCCTTAATATTGCCAAGTGCTTGATAATGATTTTTAGCATGTACAAGCTCAGCAAAAGCTATTGCTCTAAAGAGCTTTGCTATATTAGGAAATCCTTCCCTTTCAGCAACATCCGCAAAAATTAGATATCTCGTATGCGCTTGGCTTTCTCCTGCATATGCATCTTCAAGAAACTTCTTCGTCATTTTTCTTTCGACTACCATAGCTACCACCCCAAAACGACATTATTAATTCGATAGAGAAATATAAAAGGTTTTCTATCCGAAACTTATAAAGAGGAGAGGAAATATTAAAGTTCGTCAATGCTAACTCTAGACTTTATTTTCCTTTCAAGTTCTAACGCCTTTTTCACGTCTTTAATGATAACTGCCCCAACAACTTTTCCTTCCCTAAGAAATACCTTTGTTTTATTATCTAACCAGTTCCCATCTCCCTTTGTTTCCCCTATGATAGCTATGGGGAAGTCACCAAACTTAAAAACGGTAGAACGAGACTCAAAAGCATACCTATCTTCTTCACCCCGTATGAGATTTGCAAGAACTCTTGCGTGTCCCATTGCATCTTTAGCTGTTCCACAGATTATTCCGTTATATTCTGCACAGTCCCCAACAGCATAGACATCCCGAGCTGAAGTCCTGAATCGATCATCAATTAAAATTCCCCTGCCTGTATGAATGCCACTCCTCAGGGCAAGTTCCTTGTTTGGGATTATTCCTACTGCACAGATTTTTACTCTTCCCTCTATATATCCCCTCCCAGTGAAAACGCCCTCTCTGTCACCTTTTAATACATTGGCATTTAAATAGAACTCCACACCTTTAGATGCAAGCTCTTCTATTATCAGCTCTGTAAGCTCATTATCAAGGCCAAGAAGGTTACTTCCTCTATGGACAAGTTTAACCCTATAGCCAGCTTTTGATAAGTTGCCTGCCAGTTCAAGCCCTGTGACCTACCCCGCCCTGAAGGGCGAGATTTTCGAAAAGAATATAATGCTGTGGAAACGTCGTCATATCCTCCAAAATCTACATCTTCTGGGAAAAATCTCTCACAAAGAAGAGAGCCTTAAAACTAACTCGGCTTTTTCATAGTACTCTTTAAGCCGTTTCTTTACTTCCTCTTCTCCCCCTAAAACAGGCCAGAGAATAGAATCTATGTGCAAAGGTGGGATCCCAACCTCTTTTGAAATTCTCTCCCAAAACTTCACGGGATCCTCAGATGTAAACCTTCTTGTGTAATTTTCAATTCTAAAGTCTTTGGGTATAGGAATCTCCATTGGATAAGGAACAAATTCTCTAAAAACAATTCTAGATGCATACCCAAACATTTTAACAGCAAATACTATTGTTTTAGCATCTTCCTTGGCTCTCATGACCTTCACAAGATCATTCCTAAATTTTAGCATGTTGTTGTAATAAACTTCAAAATTCTCTAATGTCAGAGTCATTAAAAACGGTTCAAGTCTTTCCAGACGGTTTAGCTTTGAGGAAATTAGCCTTTTATTAGTTTTAGATTTAGGTAAAAGCTCAGAATAAGCTCTTAAGATGGTGTTCTTTGGATAATTTTGAGAGAAATAGTTGGAGAATTCCAACCACCACTGCTCCCCCTTACCAGAGAGCTGATAACTAACAATAGAATTCGCTATAACAAGCTTAATAAAGAGTTCATCATCGCCAAGATTCTTATGGAGATTTTTTAATGCTAAAAACTGGAGATCCACTTTTTCTTCGATAATTCTCGCGCATTCGATCCCCAGTTCCATAAGGATATTTTTAAGTACCTCAACTTTCAACGCTTCCACCAAAATAGAAAGGGATGAAGGACTTATAGAGTTTGCGAAAAAAGGAAAGGGAAACTAATCAACTTTTTTTCTCTTCTGCAGACTCTTTCTTTTCTTTAGATGGTTTTGGCTTTGCTGGTGGTTTAAGCCTATAACCGAGTATTTTAAATTCAAAAGTGCTTCCGTCCCTAAGGATATATCTAACTTTCCCATCTTCAAGATATTCGATCTTGGCTAATGGATGCCTGTAGTCCTCGAATTTTCTCACCATATCTTCTGGCAATCGAACCCAGTCAAAGAGCTCGAGTTCTTCTTCTTTCCACTCTGTAGTTAAGATATAGTGCTCAACATGGCCCAATGCTCCAGTAGGACATACATCAACACAGAACTGACAGAAGGTACATCTTCCATAGTCTATCTTTGGATGAGCTCTTTTTTCTCCCTCAATCCATGTCATCTCTATAGCCCTTGCGGGGCATATCTGACCATACATATTACAACCAATACATGTCTTCCAGTTGAGAGTATGGAATCCACGGTATTTTTCAGCAATTTGCGTAGATTCATAGGGGATTTTTATAGTTACGGGCTTTTTGAAGAGATATTTTAGACTAAGCCAGGGTTTCAAGAAGGAAGGTCTCTTTTTAACCTTTTCCTCAGGTGCAATTTTAAATTTAGCCTCACTCATTTTTCATCACCTGTCTATATCGGGTGGACAGTTCCCTAAGGTCATCAATATAACTGGCACGTCTGCTATTCTAGCCCCTACCAAAAGCTGTTCTATTACCCTGATTCCATGGGATATGCTTGGACCTCTTATCTGGACTCTGTAAGGCTTGTTTCCTCCATCGCTTACAACATAGGCTCCAAAATCTCCATTAGGAGCTTCTACATGAGCATAAGCATCTCCTGCAGGAACCTTGAATCTTGGATCTTCAACTTTGTATGGGCCATCTGGCGGACCCATTTCAAGGAGTTATTCGAGGATGTAAAGATCCCGTTCAATTTCAAATCTCCTCACAAGCATTCTGGCCAAAGAGTCGCCTTCTTTGAGAACAGGTACTTCAAAATCAAGCTCTGGGTAGAGTAAATAGGGATATAATCTCCTTACATCTGCTTTTACTCCTACAGCCCTTAAGTTTGGGCCGGTAACACCTTCTGCTAAAGCAAACTTTTTGTCCATTACTCCAATCCCTTCAAGCCTGTTGTAAGTAATGTAATTCCCAAATAAGATGTTGTCAAAGTCTGAAAGTTTATCTCCCTGTTGCTTGCAAGACCCCTTCCGTAAGGGGGGTAGTTCACTCTTAACATATTCCACAGTATCTTTGAGCTCCCTTAACCACTTGTCCCTAGGGATATCCCCTCTAACTCCACCAGGAATTGTATAAATATGGTAAACCCTCGCCCCAGTAAGCTGTTCAAAGAGTGCCATAAACCTCTCTCTATAAGCAGCGGCCCATTGTCCAGAATAGGTACGAAGTAACTCTGGCCATCTCAAGAACAACCCTGATCCATTGAGCTCTTTCTGGAACTTCCCATCCCATAAGCTCATCAACAGCCATGGAATAAATACCCTCTGGAACATCAGGCTCTGGGGCACAGATTCTAAGTAGGAGTGCTATGTTTGTGTACCATGGTCTTAGCTCGGCAAGTTTCTCAAATCCCCTGTGAAGAAAGCCTGGGTTAGCTATGACCTTAACAACTCTATGCCCATCCAGTTTAAGATTGAGGTTAAGCGGAAGTGGTACACTCACGTCACCATTTCAAAAGTTGAGGAGAAGTTAACTGAGAATGATTGGATTAAAATCCCAAGAGAACCATTAAGTAATTTAACAGCCGGAATTGATTTAGGAGTGAACAATTTAATGGCCGTTTACGTGGAGAATGGTGAGAGTTTCCTCGTGAATGGGAGACCATTAAAAAGCATTGCATTCTACTGGCAAAAGAGGATTGCCGATTACCAATCCAAACTCAACAAGAGCGGAGCCAAAAGAAGCAAGAAATTAAAGAGAATGCACAAAAATCCCAGATATTTAAACTCCTCATGTTACAAGCCTTACATAGTATACCGTGTTCAAAAATAAATTTAAGAAGAATTGAAAAGAGCATCAGTAAATTGAAATCCTTTTAACCCCTTCAAGTTTGGAGAGTTCATTTATCAATTCTCCAGGAATGGGCCTTTCTGTGATTATTGTAAGTGTGGCCTCAGGATACAGTTCAGGGTCTTCCGCAACCACCTGTATAATGTTTATGCCCCTGTCAGCAATCTTAGATGCAATTTTTGCAAGGATTCCTATGGCTCTTGGTTCGGGTTCGATCTCTATTACTCCATATCCAACGTGTCTCCCAACAAACTTCATGTGAACTGTAGGTTCTAGGTTGGTGTAAATCTCCTTAAGCTCCGGAATTTTAAGGATCATGGTTACTGTTTCCTTAACCACCCTTCTATCCACGTCGAGAGCCTTTGCTATCTTTGTGTAAGGGACCTCTATTTCTCCACATTTGATCTTCATATCATCTGAAACCTTCAGTCCATGCTTTAAGAGGAGTTTCGCTATCTGTTTTCTAACGGGATACTCATCAAAATAATGTTCAAGTTCCCCCCACATTGCCTTCACCTCTGTCCATAATAGTCCATCACTACACCTTTTGTTACAAAAGTATTAAAATGTTTCCATGCGGTACTGTGCTCAGTTATCTATTTATAAACCTTGCTAAAAATTTTAAAAAGAAGTTCTTTCAAAGAGGATATGATGAGAATAAAGCTTCCAAATTCATATTTTGAAGAATACGAAAATAGCATAAGATTGATTTGGAGAGAGGCCCTCTATGCCGATTTTGAAAAAAAGCTTCTCGAGAGAGCCATTAAACGGAGGTTTAGGATAAAACCCACTATAAGCATTGAAGAGGGGTGTCTCATTGTAGATGTTGAAAACGAGGAGATTGAAAGGTTGATTACATTTCTAATCCAAAGTCACCTGGGAGAATTTTTAAGAAATAAGTATACAAAAAGAAAAGTTCTCTATATTCATGAAGGGATAAACGTTCCGCTTTTAGGATATAATGCATTTGGATTGATAGATCGAGGAACAAACTTAATTCAGGTTAGAGGCTCTACAGGGTGCAACGTTTCATGTATTTTCTGTTCCGTAGATGAGGGACCATATTCAAGAACTAGAATTCTTGACTACGTCGTAGATGTAGATTATTTACTAAAATGGTTCGATGAAATCGCCCAGTTTAAAGGAAAAGGACTTGAGGCCCATTTAGATGGCCAAGGGGAACCTTTACTCTACCCATTCATTGTAGAGCTCGTCCAAGGGCTTAGAGAAAATCCAAATGTTAACATTATTTCAATGCAGAGCAATGGGATTTTGCTCAATGAGAAGTTAATTGAAGAGTTAGCAGAAGCCGGATTAGATAGAGTAAATCTATCCATCCACTCTCTCGATCCAGAAAAAGCCAGAATGCTTATGGGGGTGAAAAATTATGACCTCAATCATGTCTTGGAAATGGCCGAGGCCTTGATAAATGCTGGGATTGATGTCCTTTTTGCTCCAGTGATTATTTTTGGAATAAATGACATGGAAGCTGAATCTTTTATTGAATTTGCAAGAAAAATTGGAGCAGGGGAGAGATGGCCCGCTTTAGGATTTCAGAACTATGTACCCTACAAATTTGGAAGACATCCATCTGTGAAGTTTTTATCTTTCAAAAAGTTCTACACATGGCTTAGGGAACTTGAAGAAAAAACTGGTATGAGGCCTTTAGTGCTAAAGCCAGAACACTTTGGGATGCATAAAAGAAGATTCATCCCATTAGAGTTCCACGTTGGAGAGGTTGTTAAGGTTAAAATAGTCCTTCCTGGTAGAATTGAAGGGGAAATGCTAGCTGCTGCAAGAAACCGTCTGATAGAGGTCATAAATACTCACGCAAAAGTTGGTGAAAAGATTAAAGTAAAAATAGTAAGGACAAGACATGGAATCTACGTTGGCACTCCAATTAAATAAACCTGGAACTCTTCACCCTGAGTTCTCCTTTTTCGTAAAGACTCAAAAGTATATCTACCATTCTCTCCCCACTTTTGCCATCTCCAAATGGATTTGGGGCATTCACCATCCCGTTGTAGAAATCCTCATCATTTAAAAGCTTATCAACATAGTGGATTACTCTCTCCTTCTCAAGGCCCACTAAAACGTTTCCTCCTGCTTTTATGGTTTCAGGCCTTTCAGTGTTGTAGCGAAGTGTAAGACATGGCACACTAAGAATTATGCTCTCCTCTTGAATTCCCCCTGAATCTGTCAAGACAATTTTTGCGTTCTTTTGAAGTTTTAAAAAGTCAAGATAACCGAGAGGTTTTGTGAGAATCACGTGATCTTTTGCTTTCAGCCTTTCCCATAGGCCTAAACCTTTTAATCTTTTTTCCGTTCTTGGATGTACCGGATAAACCACAGATATTGGCAGAGACTCTATTATCTCCACGAGTTTTTTGAGATTTTCTGCACTATCTGTGTTTTCAGCCCTGTGGGCCGTTAAAACAGCATATTCTTTTGACTTTAATCCAAATTTTTCCAAGATTTTGCTCTTCCTTTCAGCTATCTCTGAGTTCTGGAAAACCGCATCAACTATTGTATTTCCCACAACATAAACCCCTTCAATAATGCCTTCCCTTTCGAGATTTTTCCTAGCCTCTTCTGTAGGGGCAAAAAGAACTTCACTCGCATGATCCGCCAAAATCCTATTTATCTCCTCAGGCATAGTCCTATCAAAACTCCTCAGGCCAGCCTCAACGTGAGCTACTGGAATCTTGAGCTTCACACTCGCTAAAGCCCCGGCCAAAACAGTGTTAGTGTCTCCTTGAACCAAGGCAACATCAGGCTCTTCTTTCATCAGAACCTCCTCTATCTTTATCATTGCTATTCCCGTTTGATATGCCTGGGTCCCCGAGCCAACTTCAAGATGATAATTTATCCTGCGAAGTTCAAGCTCCTCCAAAAAGACTTTGCTCATCTCATAATCATAATGTTGCCCCGTATGAATGAGCAGAGGTTTTACTCCCCTCTTTTCAAATGCCCTGATTACAGGGGCCAATTTTATTATTTCTGGCCTAGTGCCAAAAATAAAGGCTGGCTTCAATACTCGCCCCTCCCAAGGCCCTTAAATACAAATCCCTTCGGTGGGGTTTTTACTACGTATCTACCATCTATTAAGATTCTGTTTCTCATTAAACTTCCAATTTTCTCCCAATCTAGATTCTTGAATTGCGAGTGATCGGTTGCTATTACCACAGCATCTGCCCCTTTTAAAGCCTCTTCGAGAGTCTCATGAGTTCCTTTTACATATGGATCATAACTCCTTACTTCTTTTACATCTTCCTTTATACCCTCAATAAAAGCCAATGCTGGAGAATTCCTTATATCGTCTGAGTCGCCTTTGTATGCTAGGCCAAGAACTACAACAACGGCCTTCTCAGGAGTAATATTAATCATCTTCAAAGCATTCATAAGAAGATCCTTGGCAAAGAGAGGGATGTCTTCATTGATTTCTCTGGCTTTCTGAATTAATCCAAAGTCTTCTTTAGCAGAACTAAGCAACAAATACGGATCCTTTGGTAAACAGTGCCCTCCAACACCTATTCCGGGAGTGTGGATCTTTACCCTTGGATGAGTGTTAGCAAGCTCTATCGCTTCGAAGATATTAACACCATATTGATGGGCTAGGATGGCAAATTCATTCGCCAACGCTATGTTTACATCTCTAAAAGTATTCTCCATCAATTTTACCATTTCACTAGTGGTGGAATTTGTTCTGAATATTTGGCCTTTTGCAAATGACCTATACAAGATTTCGGCCAATTCTGCACTTTCTTCCGTAATTCCGCCAATTATTCTTGAATTATAAACAAGTTCTTTAAATATCCTTCCGGGCATTACTCTTTCAGGGGCGTGCACCATGTAGAAGTCCACTCCTGCCTTAAACCCCCTTATCTCCTCTATTAGACGGGCCATCTTCAGGGTTGTCATGGGTGGAATCGTGCTCTCAATTACCACAAGAGAGCCCTTCTTCATTGTTTCAGCAACTGTTCTTACGGCCCCTTCTAGATAGGTTAAATCTGGGGTTTTATCATCTCTCAAAGGCGTTTGAACACATACCAAATAGACATCTTTACCTATTATATCCTCTTTGTTGGAAGTGGCCCTTAATCTACTGCTATCCACGGCCTTATGCAATAGATCGTCTATCTCTGGCTCAATTATATGAGAGTTGCCAGAGTTCAACTTTTCAACAACTTCCTTCCTTATTTCATAACCTATAACATTGAAACCAGCATTTGCGAACATTATAGCCGTCGGAAGGCCTATATACCCTAAACCAATTACTGCAATCTCTGCACTCTTATTGATTATCTGGTCTTTCATCTTTTCCACCCAAGTAAAAGAGATTAAAAACCTAAATTTAAGGTTTTTCCACGAAATAATGTCGATCCAAAAACCAAAAAGATTTCTCAAGAAATTTTAATTTTCCATACATTTACCGAAAAGACTGAAGGGTAATGAACAAATAAACTTCTATAATCCCGTTTTTCATTGACAGAAATTGTAATAAACATTTATAACCAAAAAACATCTTCAAGATTTAAGTACTTAACGGCTAAAAAAATCGTTTTACGGAAACCCTTTTAATGGACAAAGCTGTTCATAATAGTGGGTGAAATCCGTGAAGATTTGGATAGATATCGTCAATGCACCTCACGCTCACTTTTTCAAAGGTATAATCAGGGAACTTGAAAAGAGAGGGCATGAAGTTTTGGTCACTACGAGAGAGTTTGACGGCCTAACTGGAATTTTGGATATGCTAGGAATAGACTATTATATTGTTGGAAAACATGGAGGATCAACCCTTGAGGGTAAACTTATAGCAAGTGTTGAGAGACAACATAAACTTGCTAAGCTAATAATCGAAGAAAATCCTGATCTAAGCCTCTATAAAAATTCTCCCGAGGCCCCAAGGGTCGCCTTTGGACTAGGAGTCCCAACAATAGGATTTGCAGATAACGATACAGCAACAGCAGTTAACAAACTCATGATGCCATTTACTCGGAGGCTCATTTATCCAAAGGCCATAGATGCCTATGAGCTTATAAAATGTGGGGCAGATGCAAACTCTCTAAGACCTATGAACGGCATACCCGAGCTAGCACATTTATATGAGTTTATTCCAACCAAAGAACCACTAAAAGAGCTGGGATTAACTGCTCACAGTTACATAGTCATGAGAACCGAACCAATAAAGGCCAATTACTTCAATGGAGACGCCGAAAAGAGCATCCTTGAGAACATAATTCCCCTTTTACCAGACGTGCCCCTTGTCCTCTTCCCAAGGACTGAAACACAAGCAAAACGCTTTGAACATTTTGAAAACGTCATAATCCCCAAACACATTACCGATAGCTTATCCCTCCTCTATTATGCAAAACTTATGATAGGTGCGGGGGGAACAATGAACAGAGAGGCTTTGGCTTTGGGAACACCCACAATATCAACGTATCCGGGGAAGCTTTTAGCAATAACCCAGTGGCTAATAAATTTGGGAATCAAATTCCATTCAACCGACCCAATAGAGGTATCTGAGAAGGCCTGGGAACTCATGAGAAAGAACGGAGCCTTTAGAAAGCATATTAGAAATGTCATCATAGGCATGGAAAACCCAATGGATGTATTTCTCAAGGAAATTGAAATCTACGAAGAATATGGAACGTTCCCTGTCCAAGAAGTTGCCTCGGAAGAGCTGAGAAGCAGGAAATGAGAGTGGCCCACCATGCCCTTCAAGAAGAGAAGAGGTCACTCATTTGTATTCCTAATTTACACTTTTTTAGGTCTTTTAGACTAAAGAAGCTACCATGGGAGTGATATATGCTTCGACAAGGGCCGCCAGCAAAAGCATTATGAGGGCCAATACAAGCATTCTCATAGATTTTATAAAACCATTCAAGAATCGCTCTCGTAGAGTTCCTCGTCCTCTAACTATCTCAAAGTACCATTCCACTCCACCAAGGCCAGCCACAGCAAAAGCTGGAATTTCCAAAATTCCATGTGGGATTATTGCCAATAACAACTGCAAAAAGCTCTCACCTTGAGAATGGAAGTATTCCAAGACTATGCCCACTATAAATCCATTGAAAAACAATATCCCGGCGGGGACTATACCAAATAGTACTCCTCCAATTGCTGAAATTATAGCAACACGGGAGTTATTGAAAAATATGAATGTGAAGAGACTAAATTTGTCAGTATTTTCACCTATGGTTCCTCTAAAGAAATTTCTTAAGTTTGAAAACATTGATTCAGCAGACTCAGGAGCAGCCCGAGCAATGAGCACCCCAAACAAACAACCAATTAAAAATAATCCTATAAATCCATAAAAAATCTTACTTTTCTTCATTTTTCCTCACTCAGGGCATTTTTAAGGGCCATTTTAAAGTCCTCAACATTTATGTACGGCATTTCAACATCAAGTCTTACGGCGAAGAAGTCATCTATTGCGTTTTCAAGCTCCTCTAACTTTCTTCCCCTTAGAGCATCTTCAAGCTCAGTAATAGTTTCCTCAGGATAAATGAAAAAATCTCCCGTAATTTTAACATTCATAGCCACATTATCTTCCTCTTCAATCTCAAATCGTATGAGGCCCTTCTTAGCCTTATGCTCACCGATCTTTTTCATGGTGCTCACAAACAATTTTAAAGCGGGGAGTTTTTAAAGGTTTATGGAAAAAAGAACCTGGTGATGATAATGGCTTATGATGATATCAAAGCAGTTATGGGGGGCCTCCTCAAAACGGTCATCTCTGAAATGCTTGAAAAAGAGGGAAAAGCATGGGAAGGAGAGATCTTGTTTGATGAAACTCCAAGTATGGAGCTCGGAGACTTTGCAACGACAGTTGCTTTCCAGTTGGCAAAGATATTCAGGAAAGCTCCAAGAATCATCGCACAGGAAATTGTATCAAATCTTGAAGGGAAACTCCCAGATTATATAGTAAAGGTGGAAACAGCCGGAGCAGGGTACATAAACTTCTTCCTAGACTATGAAAAGTTTGGCAAGCTCACTATGAAAGAAGTTCTTCAAAAGGGAGAATCCTTTGGAGAGAGCAACGTCGGAGGGGGAATGAAAGTTATAGTAGAACATACCTCTGTTAACCCAACAAAACCCCTTCACATGGGGCATGCCAGAAACGCAGTTCTAGGAGACACAGTTGCCAGAATTATGAAGGCCCTTGGATACAACGTTGAAGTGCAAAACTATATTGATGACCTTGGCGTTCAGTTTGCACAGGTCCTCTGGGGCTACCTCAATATGAAGGAAGAATTTGAAAAGATCATGGAAGATCTCAAGGAGAAGGGGCTTTCAAAAGAAGACATACTCGACCATGCCCTAGGCCTGCTTTACGTTGAAGTGCACAAGAAAATGGAAGAAGACCCCGAAGTGAAGAGGGAAATAAGAAGCATGATGAAAGAGTTGGAAGAAAGCAATAACGAAGTTGCTGAAAAAGGTAGAAAGCTAGCCGAAGACGTTGTTAAGGCCCAAATGAGAACAACCTATAGGTTAAACATCTTCTACGATCTCCTAAGCTGGGAAAGTGACATAGTGAGGAGCGGGATATTTGAGGAGGCTTATAAGCGCATTCAAGAGAACCCACACTTCGAATGGGCCCAAGAGGGCAAGTATAAAGGAGCATTCATTATGAAACTTGGAGACCTTTTCCCCGATCTTGAAAACCCGGATACAGTACTTATTAGAAGCGATGGGACCGCAACTTACACAGGAAAAGACATTGCCTACCACCTATGGAAATTTGGAAAGGTAAGTGCAGACATGCTCTACAAACTCTGGGACAAAGTCAAGGCCCATGAAACGTGGACCACTGCCAAAGACGGCGAAAAAATGCCCAAAAGATTCGCAAATGCAGATATCGTGGTAAACGTCATTGGTTCAGAGCAAAGGTATGAGCAAAAGGCCGTTGCTTATGCCCTCAAGCTTCTTGGATATGAAGAAGCATACAAAAACTTCCACCACTTAGCTTATGAACATGTAATAAGACCGGAAGGAAAATTCAGCGGAAGAAAAGGTACATGGATAGGATTCACTGTTGATGAAGTGTTAGACGAGGCCGTTAAGCGAGCCAAAGAGCTTGTAGAGGAGAAAAACCCTGGTTTAAGTGAGGAGGAGAAAGAGAAAATAGCCGAGATCGTTGGAGTAGGCGCTGTAAGGTACAATCTCGTGAAATATTCCCCAGAAAAGATAATCACCTTCAGATGGGAGGATGTCCTTAATTTTGAAGGTGAAAGTGCTCCATATATCCAGTATGCTCATGCAAGGTGTGCTTCAATCTTAAAGAAAGCCATTGAAGAAAGGATGAGCATTGATGCAGAAGAGCTATTAAATGGTGCAAACTTCTCAAAGCTTGACAATAAAGAAAAAGAGCTTATAAAAACCATAGCAAAGTTCCCAGAAGTTGTAAAAACCGCTGGAAGAGACATAAAACCAAATCTCCTCGCTACTTATGCAAATGAACTGGCAATGGTCTTCAACAGGTTTTACATGGCCCTCCCAGTCTTGAAAGCTGAAAGAGGAACAAGAGAAATGAGGCTCCTTCTCGTAATAGCAACAAAACAAGTTCTCAAGAACGCTCTTGAACTAATGGGAATCGAGGCTCCTGAAGTTATGTAAGGTCTTTTCTTTTCCATACATTTTAGGTGTAGAACTCCCTTTCCACAAACCTAAAATACACCAAAACCAAATTATTTCGGTGATCTCATGCGCGGAGTTGTGGTACCTCTTGTAACTCCCTTCAATGAAGACTACTCAATTGACCTTCCTGCTCTCGAAGAACATATAAGCTATCTTCAAAAAGCCGGAGTGCATGGGATTTTCATAAATGCGACCACTGGCGAATTTACAAGCTTAAATAATGAAGAGAAAAAACTTTTAGCAGAAAAAGGCAGGGAGCTTGTAACATCCACTTTTTACCTCGTGGGAACGGCCTCAACAAACACTTTTGAGGTCATAGAACTTACAAAACATGCTCAAGATATTGGAGCAGACTACGTGGTTATAGCTCCTCCCTATTACTGCCCGCTTAACGATGAAGCTCTCTTCAAGCACTATTCCATGGTTGCTGAAAAAACAGAAATTCCAATAATTTTATACAACATCCCCAGGTGTGCCAATCCAATGAGCATTTCCCTTATAAAACAGCTTGCTCTTGAATACTCAAACATAGCCGGAATAAAAGAAACCATAGACAGTATTAACCACGTTAGAGATGTGATTTTTGACGTGAAAGGTGAAAGAAAAGACTTTAAAGTCTTCACTGGCCTGGATCAACACCTTTTAAACACTCTACTCCTGGGCGGAGATGGAGGCATAACAGCATGTGCAAACTTTGCACCAGAGCTTCATTTGGGCCTTTACAAGTCATTCGAGGAGAAAAACTTTGAAGTTGCAATGAAATACGCCCAAAAGCTCGCAAAAGTCTCAAAAGTTTATGACCTGGCCTCTTCATTCGGTTCAGCAATAAAAATAGCTATGAATATAAGGGGCTTCTCAATAAAACCTGTCCTCAGGCCACCCTACATTATGGATGGAGAAGAAGCAAGAGAGAAAATTAAAGCCCTCCTAACATCACTGCAGCTTGTACCTTAAAATGGCAGCTATTCCTCCAAATGCCCTGTAAAACTGCTGGCCCTCCTCGGTATCGAGAGAGATTATCTCAACTTCAGACCCGCTTTCCTCTGCTATTTTTATAAGTTCTTCATCCACATCCCATTTTTCAAAGCTTATATTTTGACTGTTGCATTTAGGACATGTCTTGAGGTTCTTCTTGTATGCCTCAAATTCTGCTTCACTCATGGTTTTAAGCTCTTTCCACCCACAATTGTTGCAATGGACCTTCACTCTAACTCTATCATAACCCTCGCTAAGCAGTAGCGTGTCCACTGCTCCAAGTTCTAGGGCCTTTCTTACCTCCTTCTCACCATAGGTTATGAGGCCCGTATCTTTAACCAGATGCTTGAAGAACTGCTGGATAAGCTGTCTCTCCTTAACTGCTTCTTGTTCCCTCAAAATGTCGCTTGCCTTTTCAACGAGCTCCCTAAGCCCGTATTCACCGTGATAACTTATATCTACAACACCAATGATTTTCTTCTTAAGTTCATGGTGCAGATAGTCACCTTCAACGAATTCCTCCTTTGTGGGCCCTGGGCCACCAATAATAATCCCCTTCAGCTCGCCTTTCTCCAAAAGCGGGAGAAATACATTTGTTGCGTGCTCCCCAATTCTCTTCATGAACTCGTGAGTTTCTTGCTCTCTAATTCTCTCATACCTTCGGGCCGACTGACCACCGGCCCTCGTCTTCCCAGGTACATTAGAGGTTAACTCTTCAACTACTTCTGTCTTCTTTCCCCTTAAAATACCAATCGTGGCCTCATTCTTCTCCACGGTTATTAAACCATAAGCGTCTTTAACTCTCAACATTTCCTCTAAGGGGTCAGTAACAAAAGTTTGGTCACATCGATAGAGCCTCACGTTTAGGGGCTCCGGGGGAACAATTGCAAATACCCTGATATCAGAAACCCCCTCTTGCTCACTCACATTACCAACAAAAAGGGCCAGACCCGTCTCTGGAGTTTGTTTATATAGTTTCAAGTGCTGCATGGCTCTCTCCAAAGCCCCAAGAACATTTTTTCTAGTTGTTTTGGATTTGATGTTCTGTGCCGTTCCATACTCCTCCCTAAGCTGTTGCATGACTTTATTTAAATCATAATCTGCGGGAATGTAAAGGGAAACCAATTCGGTGGCCCTACCTCGAAACTTTTTAAGCTCTTCAACCTTCTTTTTAAGCTCATACATTTCAGCAGACTTGTGAGACATGATTATCACCTCACCAATTGGTCTCTTTTCTCGCTACACACCTCTTAAAAAATTCGACTTTATAAAGATTTGGAAAAGAACTAAAGATAGGACAAGAACAACAGTATGAAAACACCCAAAATTCCACCAACGGCCACTATAAGGAAGTTTATCAGGTTCATTTCCACATGCGCTATGCCAAGGTAATTCAAAATCCCCAGAAGTATAAGGCCAACTATTGCGTTCATTGCCATCCATTTTATCACTGAAAACGTTAACTTGATAACTATTGCTGCCGCGATTATTAATAACACCATGAATACTATGAAATTAATCATTCCTCTTCACCTCCCAGCTCTTTTATAACATCTTGAGCAATTTCACCCAGAGATACCCATCTAATGCCTTCAAATGGTATGATGACTGCATCTGTGACATCTTTAAACTGTTCAATTAGCGGTAGGGCCTCTTTAACCCTGAGCTTTTTAAGTGCCAGCATTGCAAATGCTTTCCTATTTTTGTCTCCATGTTCAAGAATATCTATAAGGCTACTCACTATTTCGTTCCTGAACATCTCTCCTACCCATGGAAAAAACCTTATCATTAACTCGAAGCTCTGCATGGCGTTTTCCTTAACATATGGGTCTGGATCGTTCACAAGTAAAAGGGTTTTCAATGGAAGACCCCCCTCGACATACTCCATCATCAGGTCTTTGTGTCTTGAAATAAGTTCCCCGAGGAGTAAAAGAGCATCTCCCCGTATTCCTGGGTTTTTTTCATTGAGGAGTTCCAGTATTGCATCAACGTATCCTTTGTCCTTCACCGCCTCACGAAGTATTCCCTCTAACTCCCCCTGAGAAAGCATTTTGATGATCTTATTCTTTTTGGATCCAAACGAAAACAACCCCATACACACCACTGTAATCTTTTTGACTTTGAGCCTTAAAGCCCTTTCCCTAAATTTTAAAAAGCTCTCGAGAATTTGGAGATAGGCAATGAGGAAAACAATTTACACTGAGCGGTGATGATACTTTACCTCAAGCCTTTAAGAGGTGAGATTATGCACATCAAAGAGTTTCAAGAGCTGATTAGGGAGCTTTACTTCCACAGGGATGAGAAGAGAGGACTGGAAAAGACTTTCATGTGGTTCAGTGAGGAGGTTGGCGAATTAGCCGAGGCCTTAAGGAAAAACGATAGAGAGGCCATGGAAGAGGAGTTTGCTGACGTTTTGGCATGGCTCGTGAGCTTGGCCAACATAGTAGGGGTGGATGTGGAAGAGGCCGCAAAGGAGAAATACCCCGGCGTTTGCCCTTACTGTGGGAAGAACCCTTGTGAGTGTGAGAAGGAGTGATTAAGTTGTTTTAAACTTCATTTTAAATGAGAATAACAAGTTATTTGTGACTGGTACCTTATATTGGACAAGACTACTAACTCAAAATTTACAAAGAGGAATAGCTAACAAAACAACATTTATAAATCCTAAAAAACCTAATTAAGTCGATGCTATCGAATAAAAAGATAATAAATGTTACAATGGGGAGTATACTCTCAGCAACTTGGTTATTGTTAGGTAAAATGAATCCATATTTTTCAATTCTTATACTTATGTTTTTAGGCTTAAATCTCTCCTCGTACATATGTGAAAAGATTTCTTTCAGAGTTTCCTTTGCAGGAGCCCTTGGAGTGTCTGTTTTAGTGATTACCGCTTATATTTTAAGTATCCTACAGATTGGTCTTTCTCCTTTAATGTACCTAATTTTAATATTGTCAAGTATCACCTTTAACTTTGATTATTACAAAAAAATATCTAGAAAGGAATTTGTATCCCTAGG
>QMUF01000004.1 GCA_003663525.1 Thermococci archaeon
ACTGACCTCCTTCCCGTCCTGAAGGGCGAGGGTTCTAACGAGTTAACCCCTCGCTAACGGACGGTTCGGTTTATGGGCCCATCACCTACTCCCGTTACCGGTTTCGGCTCAGCCCGCGGGCCGGGTCTTCGGCCCGTTACCCCTACCGCAGAGCGGTTCGGGGTTATCGTTTTAGAGGCCACCTTTTGGAGTTTTGACTGCCACAGTGAGCAGTCTTGAGAGGACACCTCTCGGCGTCTTCCCTCCAATGATGGAGGGACACGATAAACCTCTTTGGAGGAGGGTATCTGATGGTGGCCTCTCCGAGGCCCTATTACGTTACAAGAGTTTAAAAAGGTTTCTACTCAAGTGCCGATTTTAGGATTCTTACATCCCCGCCCTGAAGGACGAGGCTTTCACGAGGTAAAGCGACAACTTTAAAAACCAACCCTTAAAGCTAAATGCAGAAGTTAATTTTTGGGTTAGATTTATAACTCCGTCTTTTGAAAATCAAAGAGGTGATTGAGATGAATCCATTCCATGATTTGGAGCCCGGACCGGAAGTACCGGAAGTTGTTTACGCCTTAATAGAGATACCAAAAGGAAGCAGAAACAAGTATGAGTTAGACAAGAAAACAGGCCTTATAAAGCTTGATAGAGTTCTTTACAGTCCATTCTACTACCCAGTTGACTATGGTGTAATTCCTCAAACATGGTATGATGATGACGATCCATTTGATATCATGGTTATCATGAGAGAGCCGACGTACCCACTAACAATAATTGAGGCAAGGCCAATCGGCCTATTCAAGATGATAGACAGTGGAGACAGAGATTACAAAGTTCTTGCAGTTCCAGTGGAGGATCCATACTTCAAGGACTGGAAAGACTTGGATGATGTTCCAAAGGCCTTCCTTGATGAGATCGCTCACTTTTTTAGAAGATATAAAGAGCTTCAAGGAAAGGAAATTATTGTTGAGGGCTGGGAAAACGCTGATAAAGCAAAACAAGAAATCCTTAGGGCGATAGAGCTTTACAAGGAGAAATTCAAGAAGTGATTTCCTTTCTTTAAAATTTTGGAGGTAAGAAAATGTACAGACTCCTTAGAATTAAAGACATTGTGAGAATCCCCCCGAAGATGTTCACAATGGATCCCAGAGAGGCCGCTAAAATAGTTTTGAGAGAGGCTTATGAAGGAATCTACGACAAGGATGAGGGTGTTGTTTTGGCTGTCCTTGAGGTTCATGAGATTAGTGAGGGTGCTATCATTCACGGAGACGGTGCAACTTATCATGAGGTGGTTTTTGATGTTCTTGTGTGGAAGCCCGAGATGCATGAGGTTGTTGAAGGAGAGGTTATTGATGTTGTCCCCTATGGAGCTTTCATAAGAATTGGTCCGATGGATGGACTTGTGCACATTTCTCAGCTTATGGATGATTACGTTGTATTTGATGAGAAGAACGCTCAGTTTGTTGGAAAAGAGAAGGGCCACATATTAAAACTTGGTGATGTCGTTAGGGCGAGAATAATTGCCATAAGCGAGAAGAGTAAAATAATTAGAGAGAACAAGATTGGTCTTACCATGAGACAGCCCGGGTTGGGTAAATTTGACTGGATAGAAAAAGAAAAGAGGAAAGCCGAAAGTGGTGAGTGAAAATGACGGAAAAGGCCTGTAGACACTGTCATTACATCACCAATGAAGATCGATGCCCTGCATGTGGGAGTAGAGATTTAAGCGATGAATGGTTTGATCTTGTGATAATCCTCGATCCAGAAAACTCCAGAATAGCCCAAACACTCGGAGTCAAAATAGCGGGGAAATACGCCATAAGGGTAAGGTAACATGCCAAGAAATTTTTACTACAAACTCACAGAGAATCTTAGAAATGAGCTTAAAAAGCCATTAGGTGAATTAATAGGGGGTGAAATGCCCCAACCCTATTTAAAATCCCGTGAAGAACTTAAAAAAGCCCCCTTTTTAGTTACAGTAGGAGATGTGGTTACTGAAAATGTCTTAAGAATCGGCATAAAACCCTCTGTGGCCATATATGACTATAAAACTAAAAGAAAAGAATATGTGCCGGATATTGAACTCGGTGCCGTAGTGTTAACAACCAAAAATCCACCTGGAACAATAACGAAAGCTTTATTAAATGCTGTCAAAAAGTCTTTCGAACTTGCCAAAAAGGGGAAAAGAGTTTACCTGAAAGTAAATGGTGAGGAGGATTTGGCGGCCATTCCAGCCATCATTTATGCTCCAGAGGGAGCATTGGTAATTTATGGACAACCTGATGAAGGGATAGTGCTTATAAAGGTCACATCTGAATGTAAGCGCAGATGCGCAAAGTTGCTTAGAAAGATGGAGGTGGTTCATGATGGAGATTAGGGTTATCGACACTAAAGAAAACAAACTCTTAGGAAGAAAAGAAATATACTTTGAGGTTATTCACGAAGGAGAACCTACACCATCAAGAGCAGATGTTAAGGGTAAACTAGTTGCAATGCTTGATTTAAACCCCGAAGCAACCGTTGTTCAATACATAAGAAGTTACTTTGGTAGTCATGTCAGCGAAGGATATGCAAAGGCCTATGAAAGCAAAGAGAGAATGCTTTACATAGAACCTGAGTACGTTTTAAGGAGAGAAGGAATTATACAAGAGCAGGAGGAGTGATATAGATGGCCGGGAGGAGAACATCACAAAAGTGGAAGCTCTATGAAGTTAAGGACGGCAAAATCTCGAGGAAGAACAGGTTCTGCCCAAGGTGTGGTCCTGGAGTATTCATGGCAGACCACAAGAACAGATGGACATGCGGTAGATGCGGTTACACCGAGTGGAAGAAGTAGAGATTTTATCTTTTTTAACCACTCTTCTGGTGGGCCCATGTTATATTACAGGGATCTTAAGATAAAACTTCACCCGCAGGTCTACGAGCCTGCTGAGGATACTTTTCTCTTGGCAGAGAACCTTATGATTAAGGAGGGGGATTTTGCTTTGGATATGGGTACTGGTACTGGAATAATAGCTCTTTTAATGGCAAAAAAAGCAAAGTTTGTTCTTGGTGTGGATGTGAACCCCATTGCAGTTGAGCTTGCAAAAGAAAATGCAAGGCTAAATGGAATAATCAACGTTGAGTTTAAACAAAGTGATCTCTTCCAAAATGTTGGAGGTAAATTTAACATAATTACTTTCAACGCCCCTTACTTGCCGGGAGAGCCAGAAGAGCCAATAGATCTTGCACTTGTGGGTGGTAGAGAGGGGAGGGAGGTTTTAGAGAGATTCATTGAAGAAGTTAATGGATATCTAACAGAGAATGGAATAATCCAGATAGTTCAATCTTCAATAACAGGTGTGGATAAAACAATAGAAAAATTAACCTCTAAAGGATTTAAAGTAGAAATAACAGGTAAGGAAAGATATTTTTTTGAGGAAATTGTTTTAATAACAGCTAAGCGAGTCGGATTCTCGGAACCTCTTGAATAAACCTCACTTTAGGCCTTGCTTCAATCTCGACATTCTCTTCGAAAAGCTCTCGTTCAAAAACCCTCTTCCGTGTTTTAATCTTGATGGTTGGTTTTAACTTCTGCATGAGAGTTCAGTAAAACATAATAGTATTTAAGTCTTTCGCCGAATTATATTTCGACGATAAAATACTCCATCTTCTTTTGCAAAAATTTTTAAACTTCCTCCCACACTCACATTAGGTGAGGCTAATGGATGTAAAGCCAAACATGCCTGAAGAGATTACAAATTTGTTTAAAAAGCAGCATTACGCTCTTGTTGGTCATCACAGCTCAGTTAAACTGTGTCACTGGTTAAAGGAGAGTATAAAGAATAATCGTGTTTGCTACAAGCAGAAGTTCTATGGTATTGAGTCACATAGGTGTCTTCAGATGACTCCAGTTACAGCTTGGTGTACTCACAACTGCATTTTCTGCTGGCGCCCAATGGAAGGGTTCTTGGGGGTAGAACTACCAAGACCATTTGATGATCCAGCTTTTATTGTAGAGGAGAGTGTAAAGGCCCAAAGAAAACTTTTGAGTGGTTATTGGGGAGTAAAAGACCAGATAAATGTTAAAAAACTTGAAGAGGCCATGGAGCCAAAACATGCTGCCATAAGTCTCTCCGGTGAGCCCATGCTTTATCCCATGATAGGAGAACTAGTTGAAGAGTTTCACAAGAGAGGATTCACAACGTTCATAGTGAGTAATGGTACGGAGCCGGAAGCTCTGGAAAAGATGATGAAAGAAAACAAACTCCCGACGCAGCTTTATATCTCTCTAACGGCTCCTGATGAGGAGACATATCAAAGAGTAAACGTACCTATGATTCCGGATGGATGGGATAGGATAAACAAAACACTTGAACTCATGAGAGATTTGCCCACCAGGACCGTCATAAGACTTACACTAGTCAAGGGAGAAAATATGCACAATCCGGAAGGTTATGCAAAGCTTATAATGAAGGCCAAGCCGATGTTTGTTGAGGCAAAGGCTTACATGTTTGTGGGGTTCTCAAGAAATAGATTGACCATAAACAACATGCCAAGTCATGAGGATATAAAGGCCTTTGCAGAGGAGCTGGTGGAAAATCTCCCGGAATATCACATAGAGGATGAATACCCGCCCAGCAGGGTTGTTTTGATGATGAGAGATGACATAAGAAAGGCGGATAGAGTTATAAAACATTAGCTCTTTTTCCGCAATCTTTATTTGTTTTGACTGCATAACATTTAATTAGGTAAATTAGTATAAAACCTAGTTTAGAGGTGCGGAGGATGAAGAGAATATTTTCACTAGTCTTAATTCTGTTAATGGTTATCCCTTATGTCAGCGCAGTTCCTATTTTAGATGCTTCCACTAGATTTCTAACCGAGGGCAAGGATTACATGGATAGTACACAGGAAATAAGCTTGTCTTTAATGGCTTTGGGTTCAAGTTACTCCATCGCTGAAAACCTTACTAAAGAAAACATTACATTATTTGTAGAGGAGTTGCTGGAAAGACAGAATTCTGATGGAGGATGGGGATATTATGAGGGGAGTATAAGCAATGTTGTGGACACTTCATACGCAGTAATAGCTTTAAAAAGAGTAATTGACCTTTATTATCCAAATGAGGATATCTATCGTAAAATTTCCAAAGCTCTTGAGGATGGATTGGATTTTATCTCTAGGTCTTACACTCTTAACGGATGGGGATATATACCCAATACCCTGCCTGAGTTCTATCCAACCGTCATGGCTTTATGGGCATTGGGTGAGAATGGATATACGGAAAAGAGCAGGTATGTGGGTGAAGCAATAGCGTACTTGGAATCGGCCGAAAGCATGGAAATAAGTGAAGCAAAGGTCGTTGGATTAAAGATCCTTGCTTATAAGAGTGTTGGTTATCAAGTACCTGAATCCCTCATTGAAAAAGCATGGGACCTCGTAAACTCTGAGGCTATTACCATAGATGAGAGGGCCTTGCTTACCTATGTACTCACCACTTATGAAGGATTAACTTTTGAAGTTGCCAAACTCCTCAGCAGACTAGAAGACCTAGCAGAGAGCAATGAGCCCTTGATTTACTGGGCCAATGCTCCAGAGGAGTGGACAAACAGAGAGGTATTTGCAGCTTCAGCCTTTGCAGTCATGAGTTTTGCGACGGCCAATGCTCTCGGGGGAATAGGGGGGATTATTTCAATAGAAGACTCTTGTGCTGCCCTTGAAAAAGTCCAGAATCCAGATGGAGGATGGGGATATAGAGCGGGCTATAGCTCTGATGATAGAACCACTTATTACGTTTTAAAGGCATTGAAGAGGTGCTACTTTAAAGATGAAGTCATTGAGAAAGGCTTGGAGTGGGTTGAAGCCAGACTCCCTGAGAATATGGAAAAAGTTTCTAAAGAAGGACGATTAAACTCCGCTTATATCTACAACCTTCTCACGCTTCTAGAGTTTAACATGCTTAATGAAACCGAGAAACAAAGCCATATCTCCCTTATAAAGAGTTTGAGTGAGGATGGAAAGTGGAAGACGATACTTGGGCCACAACCCTATGACACGGCCCTTGCTATAAAGGCTCTCCTAGCATTGGGGGTTGATCCAAGTGATGAGGACATAGTAAAAGCAAAAGAGTGGCTTCTCTCACTACCAACAGATGGATGGGGCCTTCGCATACAGATTGCCGTTCCATTTAGGGTCCGTTATATCATGCCCACAGTTCCCACAACTTTAGAGGTTCTTGAGGCCCTCACACCACTGGTCACTAAAGAAGAGGTTGAAAGGCACTTGACATGGCTTATGGAGCAGAAAATCGAAGATGATGGATGGCCCGTTGTTAAGGAGATTTATATTAGAGATATTCTGATGTATTTAGGCGCCCCATCAGTTGAACTCACAATACGAGCCACTAAAGTTCTATACGACTTTGGCATAGACTACCGTGCTGAGATGTTTAACTGGCTTTTGGATCACCGCAGTGATAGTTTATGGGGAACAACCTTAACAGAATCCGCCCTTGCAGTACTCTTCTTCTCTGAAATGGGGGAGGTAGTAATTAAACCTATCAGTCTATATCAAGTTCTCAAACAAATTCCCGAGAAGAACTTTACGATCCTTTACACTTCTGGTTATAATTCTACTGCAGTTTCACTTGGAGAGGCCCTTAGTGAAGTATTTGAAAAGAGCTTTGAGATTAAGCCCTTTGAAGGGTTTGGAGATTCCAACTACATCGTAGTCTCAGACTTCAGTACATTTAACATACCCCAGTACAACCCGTACATCAAGGTAAAGAGCGATGATATGTATGTCTACCTTGATGATAAGAGCTATCCAATAAATGACACGGTAATTTTAATTCCAGGAAAAACCAGCGAGGGATACCTACTGTTTGTACTCTCATCCAAAGGTGCAGAGGATATCGTGAGCACGTTCTTCAGTTCCACGATAATCAAGTACCTTAATGGGGTTGTCTGTGTAATAACCCATGAGGACAAGAACCATAACGGGGTAGTGGAGTTTGATGAATTGAACATTGAGCTTGTGGGGTGAAATTACTTTGAGGGCTTTAATCATTGGAGTGGGTCAGTGTGGGACAAAAATAGCAGACTTGTTCGCCTTAGTGGACTTTGAGGCATTGGCAATAAACACCTCAAAGAGTGATCTTGACTACTTGAAGCATATACCGAAGGAAAGGCGAATACTGATAGGAGAAAGTTTAACAGGCGGAAAAGGAGTAAATGCAAACCCAATACTTGGAAGAGAGGCGATGAAAAGAGATCTCTCAATGGTGATGAAAAAAATAAACGCCATGGTTGGTTACAGCGACGTGGACATCTTTTTCCTCACTTTTGGCTTTGGCGGGGGTACTGGTTCTGGGGGAGCACCTATTTTAGCTGAAGTTCTCAAAAGTGAATATCCTGATTCACTTGTGGTTGCAGTTGGCGCTCTTCCCTTGAAAGAAGAGGGAATAAGGCCCACAATAAACGCTGCAATAACTATAGATAAGCTTTCAAAGGTGGTTGATTCTATAATAGCCATAGACAATAATAAGCTTAAAGAAAGTGGGGAAGACATAACACGGGCCTATGAAAAGATAAATCGCACAATAGTTGAACGCATAGCGTCTTTATTGGCGTTGATTGATATTCCAGGTGAGCAGACCCTTGATTCTAGTGACCTGAAGTTTGTATTGAATGCTTTTGGAAGCTTTGCGACAGTGGGATATGCAAAGGCAGAGGCCAGCAAAGTTAGAAACTTATCCAGACTTATCTTAAAATCTTTTGAGAATGAAGGTCTCTATCTTGAGGCTAACATAGAATCTGCACTTTATGGTTTGGTAGCAATTCACGGGCCACCAGAACTTTTGAAAGCTAGAGATATATTTGAGGCCCTCAGCTATTTGACCAAGAAGATTAAAGGAAAGCAAATTTTCCGGGGCTTTTATCCGGATCTAAGAGAAAAGGAGATAGAAGTGGTTACACTCTTGACCGGGATCTATGAGAGCAAGAGTATTGAGGATATAGTTGTAGTTGCTAAAAAATATGCTCAATCTTTTATAAAAGCAAAAGAAGAGGCTGTGACAAAGAAAAACGAGCTGTTAACCGGCCTACCCGACTTTGATGACATTTACCCGGGTGAGATTAATGAAAGACTCGATTGATGTAGCACTGGATCTAAAAGAGAAGGAGGTTTATTCTCACATAGCCCATGAAAGTGCAGAGGATATGATTAGGATAATTTCTTCAATAGACGCCGAAAGGGCAAAGATTAGGGGTGAAATTATTCATTATGAGGATGACTGGGATGAACTCATGAGACAGAGGGTGGCCAAAGGAAAGAGACACACTGCCTTTGACTTTTACAACCCTTCTCTTCTCACGATATGGGAAAACAAGGTAAAGAATATGAAAAAGGTTAAAAATCTGTTTAAGCTTGGATTAATTCTTTTGGGCCTCTTTATAGCTGGTGGAGTGGTGGCTACAGTTATTTACAGAGAATTCTGGGTCCTGATACCCTTGAGTGTTCTCCCGATGGTTATATTCCTATTTGACTACAAAAAAAATGCCATCGATATTGGCTACTATCAACTTACCCAGCTTTTTATTGAGGAACTTAAAGAACTCCTAAAGAAATATGAACTTGACCCCGAAAGGTACAAATTCAAAATATTTAATCATGATTATTTCGGAGTTTTAACGAAAAAAATTGGTACCAATGTTTTTGCAATGGTAAAAAAAGATTAGGGTGATGGAAAGCGTTAAATAATTTGTTGACGTGTTATTATTTAGTATGGTGAGAAGAATGAAAAAAGGACAGATATCGCTGGAATTCATATTCATATTTGTGTTATTTATGGTACTCCTAACTTTCTCAATTAGAAATGTTACCTTCTCCAGCGAGCACTCTTCAGATATGTTGAGAATTCAGGTTAGTGAAGAGGCAAAGTTATTTGCAAACACGGTTTCCAATGCAATATCTCAGGTTTATGCTCAAGGGCCAGGTGCAAAGACAACTGAATACTTTACTTTCAGGTACTTAAACGACAACTATTTCCTTACAAGGGCGTTTGATATGGATGGAACACCTCAGATCTTGATAGGATATAAAAATGGCACTTATGTTGCTATTTTGGATAATGCCAATCAAACCATAAACGTAAACGAGACAGAGACAAAAAAGAAGAACTATTTCTGGAGTCAATCACTTTATGCAAGAGATTTATCAGACAACTCTTCAATTTACTATCCGAATAACATCATAGATAATTATGCGGGAATATTCCTGAATATTGCGGATTTACCCTCTACTTTGAAGATAGTTGTTGAATGGAATCCAGATAGAAATGAGAGCTGGATTTTTAACTCTACTACCCAAGAGCTTAGGATAAACCTTAACGTCGGTGGTTAGTATGAGGGGACAGTTGAGCTTGGACCTGCTTTTTGCCTTCGTACTTGTTACTCTCACGATGTTAAACTTGATTTATCTAGCTAATAATGAGATGGCCCATGCAGAGAGCTTTGATGTAATGGCAAAGGTAAGAGTTTTTTCAGCTGAAATAGTCGACCATACTGCCAAGGTTTATGCTGTTGGAGAAGGGTACAAACTCAAGGAAGAGGCACCTCAAATAAGCGGAGGGAGCTTTAGAATAGTATTTAATGGGACTACTAACAAAATAATCGTAAATGCTACGGTGGATGGAAAGAATTATTGGATAGTTAAGAACTCCACGGTTCCCATAACCAATGCTTCAATAGTTGTTGATAGTGGAGAGAGTTTTTGGATAACTACTGTAAGGATAGGTGAGATGCTTTATGCGAATATCACGGAGTAAGGGACAAACGGCCATTGAGATGATATTCATACTGTCCGTAATATTTATTGGATTAATGTTAGTGCTCCCCTCTTACACTGATAATAACACAAATATAATGATAGTGAGCTATGTGAGAAGTTCCCTTTCAAAGGCAATTGATTATTTGAATACAGGAGTTATGACTGATGATGAGCCTTATAAAAGCACATTAAACCCATTGTTATCCCAGATAACAGAAAATCCTCACTTATCTATTAAAAATCTCACCTCAGAGGAAAGTGCAACTGAAGTTAACATTACAATACTAATTTCGACTCCATATCTATCTATTCAGAACCTTAATGCTAGCATTGTCTCAAACCTCACGGAGTTTCTTGAAAAAGATCTTGTGGAAAACTATCGTTTTACAAACAATACTGGGATTTTGAAGTATGGTGGAAAGAGTGTAAACATAGAAATTAATGTGGTGAGAGGATGAAGAGGAGAGGACAATTACTTTCAATAGATGCTTTGCTTTCACTGGTCATCGTTGTCATGGTTGTGGGGGTAGTTATGAATACCAATGATATGATAAAGGCCGAGATAACGGGCCTTTTGGACTGGTACGATAGGGCTAACATTGCTAATAACGTGCTTGATGTTTTAACCAAAAATCCCGGTTATCCAGAGGACTGGGAGAGTAATGTGAGTAATGTTAGAGTAGTGGGATTGAGAGATGTTGATTATTCATTTGCGCTTGATTATGAGAAGATACTTGCATTGAATAGGTCAAAGGAAAATATAACCGAGATTCTAGACCAGCTTGCTCGTGAGAAGGACTTTTTATTTGAGGTTTATGTTTCCAAGTTTAATGTGAGTATTGAGGGGAGATTTCCGAGGGTTTATTTACAAAAAGTGACCTTTAGAAATCCAAACCCTCCTCCAGATGGGCTGTTATTCTTTATTGCAACTGACCCTGATGACGAGAATCCGACACCCTTTACTGTCAGTTATATTAAAGTAATACAAGATGGCACTACATATGTAAACAACGAGACCTGTGGAACTCCACCAGTAAATGGTAATGTAATATTCTTAGATCAAGGGGATTATGTGAAATTCGTGGTGGTTCAGGATGTTTATATCAAAGCAGAAAGAGGCCAGTATGAAGAGTCTATTTTAATACCTAACGGTTCAGTGATTGAATTTTACATGACTGATCCACAAAGTGCTTTTCATATAGATTATGGTGGTGGGAGTTGTCCTTATACATTTAAATTCACAGGATTTGGAGATGTCGTTGTAACAGTCTCTGCATATGACAATGTCTTCCCGATATTGAATTCAACATATACCTCTTCAAGGGATTTGTGGAGTGTGGGTGCCCCCACTTATTATTTGTCTTTAATAAATGGAACGTATGTAACTGATGCTAATATTATAGAACGTTCTAAGAGTGCATCCTCATGGATTGAGGTTTCAGAAAGGCAAAATGTAATTTCTAAAGTTGTTTACAATCTTTCCGCAGGCCCGTCAGGAGAAGAACCTATTATATATGGATTCATGAGCCACAGGGTCATTGATGGTACTTCTCTTGTAGTTAAAGTTCCGGAAGGGCCAGGAAACATGAGTCTGTTTGCCTTGCTAGGAACAGAGGTTAGGGGAGCTTTTATCTATAAAAATGCTTCTGCCCTGTTGGTTAATGCCACATTAGTGTGGTATGAGAATGGAGAGCCAAAAGTTAAAGGTTATCATGGAGAGAATAACACCGTTGTGTTCCCATTTGAAGAGCTTTTTGGGTCTGAGGAGACAGAAGGCAAATTAATAGGATTGTGGCTCTATTCTCTTGAAGGGTGGAGCAGGGCTAATGTCACTATTGAAGTAGTCCCAAGTATAGAATATATGTTAGAACCCAAGTTTGAGCCGGTGTTAGTAAAACTATTGGTGTGGGATGACAGATGAAGAGGAGAGGATTTATCTTCACGCTTGATGCCATCTTTGCACTTATTCTTGTAATGGTATTTGTGAGTAGTGTAGTTGGTATGGTAAGCAATTTAAATGTCAATTCATCCTTCTTGAAAGAACAAAGCAAATATAGTGCTCAAGATGTTTTAAATATGCTAAGAACTTCTCCTTTGAGGGATATTGTGCCCCCAAAGGTAATTGAAAACTGGAGCAGTGGAAGTGACCCCGTGCTTTTACCCAGTTTAGTGAATGATTATATGAGTCCCTTGGATATTATTGCTACCTATTGGGCAGTTGATCCACTGTATCCGAGTTTAGACCTAAAGCATAAGGCCGAGATTATTCTAGGGTATATCCTCAATGTGACGCTTAGTGACTATAACTATGAGCTCCTTATAAACAACTATACGAGTCCTTATCTTAGGAAAGTTGACAGTAACTACTCCAAGGCCTTTGATGTTTCTCCCGCAACCCTCGAGTTGAGCGGTTATAAATACAATCAAACTCCAAGAGGCTATGTTGCGAGAGCCTATATTGTGAACATCGGAAGCAAAGAGAATGTCTATACAATACAGGGTGGGTATATTGTGGCAAGAACTGATGATTCTAGTGAGGCGGTTGTTATCAGATACATCGTTCCAGAAGGTGCTGTTCCATCAGACGCACAAATTGAGGATATAGAATGGTTTTTGGAACCAGCATGGGTGGACTCTGAGTATGAAGTCTACTTAAATGGAAATCTCATTTGGTCTGGACATGTTAAAACCAACTACCGATTATATGATGATGACCCGAATGGTGGATGGGACTTGATAGAGAACTTCGTTCCTGGAGGGAAGAATGTCTTTGAAGTTAGGGTATATAAAAGTGGGTACGATGGTGGAGAGGATGGAGCTCAGTATATAAGAATAAAGTACCGTACTTCAGTGCCTCTTACCCTTGAGTACCCCAGAAGATTTTATTTTGAGGATGTCTCAGCAAACTATAATGTCACCCTTTGGAAATATCTCTTTGTGCCTGGTTATCTGAGCTCATTGAACATTCAAGTGACAGTTGCTAATGTGAGTCAAGACGATCCCATAACTCTTTCATTCTTATTTAATGAATCGATAGAAGTTCCTCCAACAAGCTGTACTCATAATTCTACGACAAACATAACGGTATGTGTGTGGGAGGATAATGAGATTGCAAATGCTCTCTCTACAAAGAATTTTACGTATACTCACCTTTCAAGTAGGTACACTACTATAGTATTAAAGGTTGGGGATGGGAGCAAATATTATGATCCACGGATTCACGTTCTCGGTGAGCAATCATACATAGATGCTACATACTTAACCCCTATTTTGCTCACCCCATACAGTGTTGACATCACGGTGTCTATAACTAATTACACGGCTTCTACTTGTGGTGCACCTAAGGATATTCCTGATTCAGATTCTTGGTGCAGAGATGTTACTTGGAGCTTTAACGTTCCTAATGCCGTTGTCCCCCTATGGGTTAAGTTCCAATTTCCGTGGCTGTATATCATCAATTATGGGCAGCCTTATCAGGAAATATTGGTTGACAATGAACTCATTAACTCCACATCTCTCTACAAGCATCCTCCTAATCCATTTATTATAGCCTTGGCAAGGGTGGGCTACACAAGGGACACTTTTGATTACCAATACGCTCGAGTATCCAATGCCATTGCAAACGGAACTAACAACGTAACAATATCCTTGGGGGAGGGATACTGGTTGCAACCTGAAAACGGTATTGGAGAATTTACATACATAATTAGGGGGTTTGCTGGTTATGGAGATGTGTTCCAATATCTTCTTCGCTCAGGATGTGGGGGGTATAACATCACATATTTTTGGCAGGGTGACTCGGACCCACATTATGTAACCGCAGGGGATTCTCCCTATTGTGATGTTACAATGAATGATCTGTTAAGTAATAGAAGCAAATATGCAGTGGATGACGCAATACTAAGACTCTTTAACAATCTTGGAGGGAGTGGTACGGCAGAAGATCCTATTCTAATACAATTGCCAGACAATGTCAACATAGTTTTTGCATCTATGGGAAACATCCCAAGACTGTTTGAGCCCATAACAGTGACTCTCAGGGTATGGAGGGAGGGTTAATGAAAAGGAGGGGCTTTATACTAAATTCGGTCGTATTAATTCTCCTTATCCCCCTACTGCTTTTTGTGGCGACTTATGAGGATGTATCTTCTCAGATAATTCAGGCACAGAGTGAGAGAGTGCAAGTGGAGAGAAGCTTTTCAAGCACTGCATACCTTGATGTGGACTTCCAGAGGGCTTTGGAAATAGCCGGTAAGAGGGCTATAATTGCTACTGTTGATTATGTAGCTATCACGGCTAATTTTATAAATTCCACAAAAGTGAATGAAACTATAAAGGAACTCATTCTGTTTGGGAATGCCACACCACTTTCTGACTACGAAAACTTACCGAAGATAATGGAAAACCAGAGTCTTGAGAGATGGATAGGTTTTATGAGGGAAAGATTAAGGGAACAAGGCTTTTACCTCTTGCCGGAAAATGATACCGAAATAATAGAGAATAGAACCGAGATTATTGTTGCCCCATTAGATTCTTTTAGAGTCGTGATAAAAGCCAAGATCCACAATATTACCATTAAAGATGCGACAGGGAAAGTTGTTTATATCGGATCAATACCAAAGACCACCAACTACACCTATGCTGTAGTAGATATCAGGGAGCTCGAGGATCCACTCTTCCCACCAATGACTGATGGAAAGTATCATAGATCAATAAGAGCATGTCAGTATCCTTTCCCTGAGTTAATAGAACGCCCATTAATAGCCTTGGATGGGGATGGAGAAAGTGATAGACGCTATATTACTGGATTTTATGGAGAAGACATCCTCTACAACTCAACCCACATATGGTCTGGGGATTCTTATATCACCAATATAACCTTGGGTCAGGTTCCGGTTTCCCCTATTTATTTCTTTAATGATTGGGACAGGGGAGTGTTGTTGTTCAGAGATATATTTTCTGAGGGTGTTAATTGGTGCAACTTCTATTATACAAACAGATTTAATGTAACAATTGAAAATGAAGGGAGCGCAGACCTTGTTGATGTCTCGGTGAGAATTGAGTTTAGCAAGAGTGGATTGCCTTCCGAACCTAGGATAAGGATTTATGATGAAAACTGTACTCTCGTTGACTTCTGGGTTGAAAAGTGGGATCAAATTGGAAATACAGTGAATGCGATTATATGGGTGAAGATATCTATACCTAGCTTATCTTCCCGTACTTTGAGTATATACTACGATCCTTCTGCGGACCCTAACTGGGGATCTCCAGCAGCGATTTTTGACTTTTACGAGAATTTTGAAGATGGAGTTCTCGATGGATGGTATTTTGAAGGCCCTGAATGGAGTGCTACAGATGAAGATAGCTATTCAGGAAGTTACAGTGCAAAGAGCGGAGTAGTAGAACAAAATGAAGAATCATGTATCTACAGGGATATCACAGTGTCCGAGACCAGTGATTTTTCCTTCTGGTGGAAAGTTAGTACGCCTAACAGTGGGTCTTTGTCATTTTATTTGAATAGTGGTGTAAATGGAACAACCAGTAATCCAGCATGGAACAATCAATCTTATGTGTTAAGCCCCGGTCAGTACACTATCAAATGGTGTTTTACATCTACTAAGGAACATCCAACAAGTAAGGACGCGGGTTATATAGATCTAATAATTATGAAAAAGCATTTAGATGCACAGCTTTCTATAACTGTTTCCGATACAGTGGAATCAATGCCCGAGTATCCCCTTCACCCATCAAATGCAACTGCTTATGATATTCAACCCTTTATAAGCTGTATTCTTGATCAAAGGTATTTCGGGATTTACAACGGCTGGTCACTTTTTGAACGTCTTGAGGGAAGCAATGCGAATCACGATGCATACTTCAACCTCTCAAAGCAGCTACAGGAAGAGCTTAATATTGTGAAAAATGGAGAGTACTATCCGATTGGGCTAGTGAGTTTTATGATTCCAGACTCGGACTGGGATTTGAAGCTTGTTAATATCTTAACTGCAAAAGGTGTCCAGCTTACCGATGAATCCAGCACCGATTATTACTTCCTCCAATACTACTTTGAAGAAGGAGACAAAGTAACTGGTTATACTGTATGGGGAGTTAGTGGTTATATTAATAACTTCTACCTAGATAACGAAACCGCTGTAGCAATCTTTGGAAAACAAGCAGCATGTGATCTCCTTGAGGGTTATACATGTAGCTAGAGGTGATAATCATGAACTTTGATGAAATCCTCTACAAAATAGGAGAGATAGCTGAAAAATCAGGGGATTGGATTAAAAACACTCTAAGAGAACTGGCAAAACCAACGCCCTCTAAAACCTCTCCAAAATTCAAGCTTCTCAGAAAACTAATAAAAAGGGAGTTAACAGTTCACGAGCTATTGAGCTTAAACCTTCAGCTCTCGTTTATTTCCTATCTCGTGCTTTCATTATTGGTCGTGGTTTTTTTTGGAGATGAACTCTACTTGGGATCTCTTTTTGTGGTGTATTTCCTCTATTTGAGATACATACTTCTTAAAAACCGTGACTTTTTCGTTGAAGTTGAGCCTTACAGATTTTTCTACTATGGGCTTACTGCAATAGGTTTTCTTTCCTTCTTGGGCTACCTCTTAATAAGAAGGTTTGCAAAGAATGTCTATTACTTCTACACCTACCTCATAGCTATTTTTGTCATTGTATTGGCCTTTAGGCATATCTACAAATTGAAGTTCACTAGAGATTGGACGTATGGAATAGTAGAAGACATCAAAGGAGAGCTTGTGCTGGTAAGTGTTCACGATGACATACGGGCCAATGTGAAGCCCGGTAAATATTGGGTGGATAATACTGAGGATGTTGAAGTGGGAGACGTCGTAAAGATTCTCATAGAAGAAAGGATATTCAGGAGCTCCATTCCAAAAAGGGTGCTAGAAGTTCATAAACCGAAACCTTCATCATCGGAAACTTCAACAGAACCAAAAGCTGAAAGTGAAAAGAGCACTAGTAAGTAAATAGAGGTATATGGCTCTCTTTTATAAGTTTTCACAAACCCCCTTCCATTCTTAATTACGAGAGGTTCTACGTCTTTAGAGGGTGGGTTGATAATAATTTCCCTCTCATTAAATCTGCAATCTAGATTAAGGCCATTACAGATTCTTTCAATAAACGTACATGCTTTTTTGTACTCTTTGATCTTTACATGATAATATATGGTGTAACCCATGTGCATCCCCTATTTACTTTATTACATAGTAAGAAAAGAACACTTAAAAATGTTTTTGTTTTATCTTTTATACGCTTAAATCCATGAAGGCGTGGGACTGGGGTATAAACGAGAGGGCCTTTTGAAAAGTTACTCTTCAACTTTTCTTAAGTCTATCCTTTTTATTCCCAATCTCTCGTAAACATTATCTGAGCTTATTATTTCTCCTCCGCAGTTTGCCGCATGGAATGCATCAAACACGTTTGTACTGTATTCCTTGATGTAAAGAGCGGCCTTTAGATATTTTGTGTCTTCTATGTTGCACATTGCCATAACGCTTGTTGTAATTTTAATAGGATCAAGATTATAGCGTTTGGCTAAGAGCATTAGCTCAATAAAAGTGACTTCTGAGGTTGTGATTTGACCTTTGTACTTATTAAGTATCTTTTTTGCATTCTCTTTTAACCAGTCATTTGGTTTTAGAAGAGCAAGGAAAAAATCTGTATTCGCGTAAATCATTATAACTCCTCCAGAGCTTGCTTTATTATATCTTTCTTGAGTTCCTCAATTGATTTTTCTGGAAGTTTTTTTCCAATTTGCTCCAGTTCTTTTATAGGGTCTTTGGGCTTTGGGATTATTAATATTCCTTCTGGGGTTTCTACTAGGTATACACCTCCAGTAAATTTCTTTCTCATACCCTTTGGGATGTACACTCTGCCTTTGGAATCTATTTTCGATATCATTTTCCCACCATATAAGAATAAGTGGGAAACTATTTAAATTTTTCCACAAAAATTTAAAGTTCTCCACAGAGCTCGGCAAAGTTCCTATAGATTTCGCTTCCCTTTTTCGTGTGTGCCACTTCTGGGTGGAACTGCACTCCATAAATTGGCAATTTCTTGTGTTTCATGGCCTCAACAAGGCAGAACTCACTCTTAGCTAAAAGTTCAAACTCTTCTGGAAGTTCTTTAACCTCGTCCATGTGACTTTCCCAAACCTTAAGCTTTTCTGGAACTCCTTTGAAAATGTCGTTCTCCTTAATTATCTCAACCTCAACGAGGCTGTATTCGGCTTTTTCTCCCCTACCTACTTTACCACCAAAGTACTTTGCTATAAGCTGGTGTCCCAGACAAATCCCTAAGATTGGCACATTAAGTTCCTCGTAGTGCTCTAGGATTGTTTCACAGTTTCCCGTTCTTTCCAAAGTTGGGCCGCCTGAAAAGATTATACCCTTTGGGTTCATCGACTTTATTTCTTCTAGGGGTGTGGTGTTTGGGATTATCTTAGCCTCAACGCCAAGATACCTCAAAGTTCTCCAGATCCTGTGCACATATTGCCCGTGGTTATCCATTATGATTATCATTTTGAATCCTCCAAAAATCCCTTTTTAAGGAGTTCTTCGCTGGCCTCCAAGCTTTTTTGGGCTTTCTTTATTAGTGCTTCAAAATTATTCAACTTTGATTCCCTCCCTTTTCACATTTTGCAAAAATAGGGAGTCAGAAGATGTAAAAATCCTCTTCGGATAGTCTATTATGGATACAATCCTTTCATATTTGAGACTTAGCTCTGCTGCAATTTCCATAATTTTTTCATATTCTTCAAGGTTTAGTTTTTCTTTTACCACCAGAAGAATATCCACGTCACTTCTGGTGGAGTAATCTCCCCTAGCATAGGAGCCATAAAGAATGATTTCTTCGAGCTTGTCTCCCAAGATGGAACGAACTTTCTCTCTTAATTCTTTCAAGAGTGCTTGAATGCTCATTAACCGCACCACTGAAAATTTAGTTGAAAAGTAAATAAACATTATCACTCGAACTCAATCGTTGCTGGAGGCTTGTTCGTTATGTCGTAGAGAACCCTTCCCACCTGTGGAATTTCGCTCGTTATCCTAAATGCTATTCTTTGTAGCACTTCAAATGGAACATTCATGGCATTTGCAGTCATTCCGTCCAAGCTCTCAACCACTCTAACTGCTATTGTCTCTTTGTAGGCCCTTATGTCCCCTTGCACACCGACGGTTTTGACCCCCAAAAGCACAGCAAAGGCCTGCCATGGTTTAAGGCCTGCGTTTTCAATTTCTTCTTCCACTATGGCGTTTGCCTCCCTTACTATCGCAACCTTCTCTGGCGTTACTTCTCCTAGGACCCTCACGGCCAATCCTGGACCTGGGAATGGCATTCTGTGGTATATTTTCTCAGGAAGGCCAAGTTGCTTTGCAACTTCTCTCACTTCATCTTTGTAAAGGTCCCTTAAAGGTTCAATGAGCTTGAGGTTTAACCTCTCAGGAAGCCCGCCCACATTGTGGTGGCTTTTTATTTTTCCTTGGCTCTCAATCCAGTCTGGAGCTATCGTGCCTTGGATAAGAAAATCTGCATCTATTTCATTGGCAACCTCTTCAAACACATCTATGAAGGTCTTGCCTATTATTTTTCTTTTCTCTTCTGGATCTGTTACGCCTTTAAGTGAGGTGAAAAATCTCTCTTGTGCATCTACGTAAATTAGATTTAAGCCAAATTCCTCTTTAAATGTCTTTATAACAAATTCTGGTTCTCCTTTTCTGAGAAAGCCAGTGTTCACAAAGACTGCGTAGAGTTTATCGCCAATGGCGTTGTATGCTAGGATGGCTGCTGTGGAGCTATCCACACCCCCGCTTAGAGCTATTATAGCTTTTTTCTCTCCTACAGTCTCTTTAATCTCTTTAACCTTCTCTTCAATGAATTTTTCCCACATGAGCGTCACCTTCAACATAAAATTGTAAAATTTACTTTAAAAAATTTGTTATTTAAACAAAAAAATGTGAAAATCACCTTTCGAGTGGATAGTTAGGTGCTTCATTGGTTATTGCAATGTTATGTGGATGGCTCTCTCTAACTCCAGCGTGGGTTATTATCACAAACTCACTCTTTTCTTTAAGTTCCTTTATGTTCTTCGCACCAACGTAGCCCATTCCAGCTCTCAGTCCACCTACAAGCTGGTAGAGTACTTCACTCACCTTCCCTTTGTAAGGAACTACCCCTTCAATACCCTCAGGAACAAACTTTCGCGTTTTCATGTGGCCTTTTTGGTAGTATCTCTCTGCTCCACCTTTCATCATAGCTCCTAGGCTCCCCATCCCTCTGTACTGTTTGTATCTCCTTCCGTTTATTGTTATTTCTCTTCCTGGAGCCTCCTTTGTACCCGCCAAGAGGTTTCCAAGCATTACGGCATCGGCACCGGCTGCTATAGCTTTCACGATATCTCCAGAATATCGGATTCCTCCGTCAGCTATCACTCTAATCCCGTACTCTACGGCTTTGTCTGCTACCATTGATATTGCCGTTATTTGTGGCACACCCACTCCAGCAACTATCCTTGTTGTACATATGCTTCCTGGCCCAATGCCAACTTTAACTGCATCTGCAAAGGTCAGATCATCAACAGCTTTGGGATTTGCTATGTTGCCTACTATGAGTTCGGCCCCTACTTTGTTTTTTATTTCTTTCATAGCTTTTATTGCCTTCAAATTATGTGCATGGGCCGTATCTATGACTATCACGTCAGCTCCAGCTTTATCTAGGGCCAGTGCCCTTTTAATGTCAAAAGGAGAAACCGCAGCAGCGACTATTAATCGCCCCTCCTCGTCTCTTACTGCGTTTCTGTGTTTTTTCCTCGCTAAGAGGTCTCCTATAGTGATGATTCCCACTAATTTTCCATCATCATCCACTATTGGAACTCTGTCTATACTGTTCTCGATCATTAGGGCCATAATTTCTTCCACACTGGCACTTTCTTTTGCTGTTATTACGTCCTTTGTCATGACTTCTTTTACCCTCTCTCCTTCTCGGGTGGTTATATCAGTCTTTGTAACTATGCCCACGAGTTCCCCGTTGTCAATAACAGGAAGGCCATCTATTCCCTCTCTCTCCATTAAGAAAAGCGCATAATCTATAGTTTCTTCGGGAGAAATTGTAATGACTTCTTCCACAGTCTCCTCTCTCTTCACTCTTCTGACCATCTCAGCCTGCTCTTCTATGCTCATGTTTCTGTGAATAACACCCAATCCTCCTAATCTAGCCATACCAATGCCCATTTCCCATTCTGTCACTGTGTCCATTGCAGCACTCAGAATTGGAATGTTAAGTCTTATCTTTGGGGTAATTTGTGTAGAAACATTCACATCTTTTGGTTCCACTTCAGTCCCCTGGGGGATTAAAAGCACGTCGTCGAAGGTGTATCCCTTTATGGCATTGACAAATTTTTGTGTAAATTTTCCCATACTTCTTTTCCTCCTTCACCCTTTTTAACATAAGAATGTAGAGTGCTTTTAAAGTTTATCCTCCTAGAAGACCCCTTCCGAAAGGTGGGGTAGTTCACCCTATGTTAATCCTTGCGATGATATTTTTAGTAAAAACCAACTTTCTGGGTGTAAGATCATAATAAAATTGAAAAAAACAACGTTTACTTTTGCTCCCTTTTCCGAAGTTATCAAATAAGCACGTTTTGGATAGAACAGGTAGTACATATCTCTTTCTTCCTGTGTTGAGCTATTCTTCTATCACCTCTATTTTTTCCTTAAAAACGATGTTTTTCTTTTTCAACTCTCCAATTATTTTTTTGAATATCTTATGATCTCGACCAAGGTACTCTGGTGGATTTACCCCGGGGTTTCTATATTCTCCCCAAGCCACTAAACGGGCCACAATGGCGCATGGATAAGCTGTTGTACGAGCTATGGAAGTCGTTTTAGTTTCCTCGTCATAATAATCTAATAAGTTATACGTATACCGTAATTTCTTCTGGTCTTTTTTCCCTTCTATAATTATTCTCATAACAGTAAGGTCTCTTTCACCTTCTTTCAATTTCAGCTTTGAAGAGAATAATTTAGCAGTGAGGTCAAAGGGTCTGACTTTCACACCATTTACCTCTATGGGTTCTTTATTGAAAAAGCCAGTTTCCCTTAGCATATGCATTTTTTCTGCATGCCCGGGATAACGTAAACTCTTTTCTTTCATATAAGGGGCATTAATGGTATAGAGCAGACTGCAAAGTGTGTCGGTATTAAAAGCCTCCAATGTCCCGATTTCTGGAAAGTCAATCAATTCAACATCAGAAAGGGCCGGTTTTTCAACAATTTTTCCACATTCTTTGAACCTTGCCGGTGTTAGATATTCGTCTATTAGGCCTTCCGGCGACCATGTAATCTTATACTCGTACGGCCATTCTCTTTTTTCGGGAAGGGATCCTACTAAGATTAACACCTTTTCAGTTTTATCAAGTAGACTGTCCACATAACCTACAATTAAATTACTCATTCCGGGTGATACCCCCATATTGATCACTGCAGTAACCCCATTTTCTTTTGCTAGCTTGTCTAAGGCCAAAAAATCCTCACGCTCAGAAGATTCCCAGGAAATGTCAACTATGTTTTTCTTAGCTTTGAAGACAGAACGCAACACGGCCTCTGCCATACTCCATGGCACTGCCCCAATTACTATCTCTTGGTCAGTTACTACCTTCTTAATCTCTTCTGGCTTAGATAAATCTGCTACTACGCCTTTTATGTTTGTTTCACTAGCCAATTCATCTAACCTCTTTTTATTTGCATCCACAACAGTTACCTCGAAGTCCTTTGCAAGTTCTTTGGCGATTACACTACCTACCAAGCCACATCCTAATACAACTGCTTTCAATGCTACCACGTCCTTGATCTTGTTAGAGTAAGTGTATATTTAATCTTTGCTTGTTAATGGGCCTAATGTTTTGCCAGTTCGTTTTAAGAATAGCAAAATTAGGTTAAAATCTCATCAACTCTTTCTTCCTCAATGGCCTGCTTAATTTCCCGTGCAATCCTCCTTCCGGTGCTTATCGGCTCGTTGTATTTGATCCATGTGTAAGGGGAGCCGTTTATAAAAGGATTGGTTCCAGCTACGATTCTTGCTGAGATCTCAAAAATCACGAACTCCATATCTTCCGTAATCACACCCTCAAGACAGAACGGGCCCCATAAGCCACCCATAAGCTTCTTTGATGCATCTATTACTCTTTCTCCAGCCTCGATAATGCCCATGAGCAGGCTTTCCCTAAGGACTATTGGAATGTTCCCCACAACTGTATAACTTGGCTCTACTCCGATTTTAAGTTGCTGTTCAGCACTTATCCTGCCTATTGCATCTACATTGCTTTCGTACCTCTTATCAACACTCATGAGCTCAAGCTCCCCATTAAGTTTTGAGTAGAAAAAGTGGGGGTAAATGGGAACTCCTATGACGTACTCTTGTATTTGAACTTCTTTTAAGTCTTCTTTATTCTTAATCCCCAGATTTGAGGCCCTTTCCCAGAATTCTTTGGAAGTTTTTGCTATGAAGTATCCTCTTCCCCCTTTGGCTCCATGGGGTTTCACTATCACGGGCCTATCTATATCATCCGGATCTTCAATAACTTCTGGAATCCTTATCTTTGCTTCTAAAAGCCATTTTCTCTCAAGTTTTCTATCACTCTCCCACCTGAGGACTTTTTTGTTTCCATAATACATGGCTTTCATGTTTTCGACTTTCTCAATGCCCAGATAGGCCACAAAGGAACCCGTGGGGATGATTATTGCTTTCTTTTTAAGTAACTCCCCTTCGGGATATTCGTTGGGAATGAACTCGTCTGCAACAGGGAAATACTTTGTATAGAGTGGCCTAACCTGCTCTTTACCAAAGGCAAGTGTCTCAAATCCTTCTTGCTTTGCACCATGGAGTATTTGAAGGGCTGAGTGAGAAGCATAAGTGGCAATTCTAAATTCCATTTTATCACCAAGAAAATGTAAAAATCAATTGCTTTTAAGGTTTATTTTTACATAAAAATGTTAAAGTTAGATGGCTTTTCCAAGGAAGTACTCGTGGACTCTTGTGTCATTAGTGAGCTCTGAGTGGAACTCGAGTCCAATTAGGTTCTCTTGCTCTACTCCAACGATCCTATCCCCAAGCCATGCTATGGGCTTCACTTTATTGCTAAGAAGCTCAATGATCCTCGGGGCACGTATGAAAACCCCTATAAATGGTTCGGAACTAAATGCCAGCTTCAATGGTGCTTCAAAGCTGTCGACTTGCCTCCCATAAGCGTTTCTGTTAACCTTAACATCAAGAAGCCCTAGGAATTTCTGCTCTTGCGTGCCACCCATTACCTCCTTGGAGAGCATTATCAAGCCGGCACATGTTCCCATTATCGGAAGTCCCTCTTCACCGAGCTTCTTAACTAACTTGAAGAGACCGTTCTTCTGCATCAGCCGGGATATGGTTGTGCTCTCTCCACCGGGGATAATTATGCCATTCACTTCTCTTAACTGCTCTGGCTTTTTGACCCACAAGGCCTCTCCATTAATGTTCATTCGCTCCATGGCCTTTTTTGTGGCCTCTATATGCTCACTTACGGCTCCTTGGACCCCAATTACGCCCACTTTTATCATTATGTCTCCTCCGAAACTAAACCCCTCTTTCCTCCAAGCGAACTTCGAGCTGGGAAATCTCAAGACCCTTCATTGGTTCGCCTATCTCCTTGCTAATCTCGGCTATAACTTCCGGCTCATCATAGTGGTTAACGGCTTCAACTATTGCCCTCGCCATCTTTGCTGGGGTTGAGCTCTTGAATATGCCGCTCCCAACAAATACCCCATCCATGCCCATCTGCATCATTAAAGCCGCATCCGCTGGAGTGGCGACGCCACCTGCAGCAAAGTTAACAACTGGAAGTCTTCCAAGCTTTTTAATCTCAAGAAGAATCTTGTAAAGGCCGTCTACTATCTCGCGATAAGTGTAGTTACCATAGAGAGGCTCGTTCTCAAGGACTTGCTCCGGCAGGCCACTTATTTCCCTTATTTCCTTGGCTAGCCTAAAGTATGGCTCGGCAAACTTCTCGGCCACCGTGTAAACTTGGTCATCCGTCATGCGTTGGATGAGCCTTATGTTATCAGCAACGAGCCTAACGTGTCTTACTGCCTCGATAATGTTTCCGGTTCCCGCTTCACCTTTCGTCCTAATCATCGCGGCTCCTTCCCATATTCTTCTAACTGCTTCTCCAAGATTTCTTGCCCCACATACAAACGGAACCTTGAACTTCCTCTTATCTACGTGGAAGTATGGGTCTGCCGGGGTTAGAACTTCGCTCTCATCGATCATGTCAACGCCCAGAGCCTCTAATGCGTAAGCTTCGGCGTAATGGCCTATTCTGATCTTAGCCATAACCGGAATTGTGACTGCATCCATGATTTCCTGAATTTTCTCAACCGGTGCCATCCTTGCCACTCCGCCTGCTTTTCTTATATCGGCCGGAACTTTGTGAAGGGCCATAACTGCAACTGCCCCGGCTTCTTCAGCTATTCTTGCCTGCTCAGCGTTAGTAA
>QMUF01000005.1 GCA_003663525.1 Thermococci archaeon
GAAGGTGCTAGATTAAAATCGTACTCTCCAAAGTCTTTGGGGTAGAAGTATGAATTGAAGGGAGAAAGGGTAAAATCAACGTTCACAAGTGCAGGAGTTTTGAAGACTTTATCATTAACTCTACCCACGCCAAGTCTTCCAGGACCTTCGTGTTTTAGAGTTTCCATTCCTCACACCAAGTTATATCTCTGCAGGAGGAGTAGCTCGTCGAGAGTAAGTTTTTCTCCACGTTTGAACTTTTCAAGGGCCTCTACTGCGCGCTCAAATGTAGCATCTTTCTTTGATCTCATTCTTGCTACCATTTTGTAGGCTATAAGCTCTTTGTGTTTCTGATCAAATTCAAAAATTTTCTTTTCTACTTCTCTTAGTTCCCCCCTGATTTCCCTCATTTTATCCCGCAACTCTACAACCTTCTGATGATATTCATCCGCCTCTTTCTTGATTTCATCTGCTTGTTGATAAGATTTAAGCATCTGCTCATGGAACTGTTGACTTTGATTTGCTAATTTTTGTATTTCCATCCCCATGGCCCTTCTAGCTCTTTTCAAACTTTCTATCTTTTTTCTAGTCTCTTGTAATCTCTTGTGGAATCTATCGGCCTGCTGAAGAATCTCAAGCTCTGTTGCCAGAACTTGGATTTGATCAACTATTTGTTTTTCCCTTTCAGAAGTTATGGTCGGGTTAGTCTGTAACTCCCATTCAAGCTTCTCTATTCTTTCTTCTATTTTTTCTTTTGACATCTTAAGTCTTCTAAGTTGTCGGTATTCATCCCTTTTAGCTCTATACTCCATAGCCTCTTGATACAAGAGATCAAGTTTGGCATTTATCTCCTCTCTGTTCTTCTTAAGTTCTTGAATCTGTTGATTAACTTCATCCCTCTTAGTCTTGTATTCCCTAGCCTTTTCTCTTAGTTGTTTTACTTCTTTATTTTTCTCATCTCTTTTTTGTATCCAAATATTCAACTCTTTTTGGAGCTGTTCTAATCTCTCTTGGATTTCCTTTTTCTCTCTTTCTAAAACCTCTATTTCAGCTTTTATCCTTTTAATTTCTTCTGGATCTACTTTCACTTGCATGGTCTCTTCCCCTTCCTCTATTTTAGAATAGTTAATCATGATCTCACCCTGATTCAAGCCTCACTAAGTTGAAGTAAAAACCTAATAAAAACTTTTTGGCTATTATGAGAAATCATCTAATAAAATTAAGAGCATTTGTTTAGATTTACTAAAATGGTTGAAAAATAAAAAACAAAATCGTATCTAATCCCGTCCCTCTTGTTTCACTGGATAAGGCATGAACTCTACAGTCCCCCTTTGTTTAATAGGCTGTCTGTACAGCTCCATTAATGTATATACTTCCATTGGAACGTTTGTATCTACATTCAGTCCAAGTTCCTTCGCGTGTTCTACTGTTATTGGATAATCATGTGTCCATCTACCTTCCGTTAAAACTTGAGCTAGTTGTTTGGCTTTTTCCTCTCCATATTTGTCTTTCAAGAGGTGATACACAAAATCCCGTACCTGATTTATAGCTTTCTTTGCTACATCCGCCAGTATTAGAGTTTGATCTTCCACTTTATCTATACTCTTTTGTTCAACAGCTCTTATTATACTTGGTGCTGGGTATTGGCCAAGTTGTGGATCAACAGGACCCAAAACGGCATGTGGATCCATTATTATCTCATCCGCAGCAAGTGCTATTAAAGTTCCACCACTCATTGCATAGTGGGGAATTATTACCCTTGTTTCAGCAGGATGATCCTTCAAGGCCTTGGCTATCTGAGTAGCTGCTAGAACCAAGCCTCCGGGCGTGTGAAGGATCAAGTCTATGGGTTTATCTTTCGGTGCCATCCTGATGGCTCTGAGTATCTCCTCGCTGTCTTCTATGCTTATAAACTTGTACACCGGAATTCCAAAGAACCCTATGCTTTCTTGTCTGTGTATCATTGTGATTACAGTAGAGTTTCTTTTTCTTGCTAGTTTTTCCAATAGTTTTGTTCTTGCCACTTGTAATTGCCTGTACTGAATTTGTGGACCCATGAGTAAGTAGAAGAGAAATATCCACCATATCAAAGATCCTACTATTCCACTAAACGGATCCATAGCCTCACCTCACATTGCCCTTCTGTTGAATTATTATAACCTAATGTTTTTAAAACTTCTGGTAAATAAAAACAAAAAAGTTGTCTAATACTGGTAACGTCGACATTAATGAAAATATAGAAAAGTTAAAAAGTTATCTTATTATTTGGGTCCCTGTTTTGCCTTCCAAGGCCTCAACAGCTTTATCCAGTGCTGCTATTATTGCCCTCTCCCCACCCCACTCAATAAACCTTATTGCTGCAAGTACTTTTGGCCCCATGCTGCCCTTTTTGAAGTGCCCTTCCTCATAGTACCTCTTTATTTCTCCCAAAGTAACCTTTCCAAGCCACTTTTCGTTAGGTTTACCATAATTGATGGCGGCCCCATTGACATCCGTAAGAATCATGAAAATATCGGCATTAACTTCCTCAGCAAGCCTTTCCCCTGCCAGATCTTTGTCAATAACTGCTTCAACACCCTTAAGCTCGCCATTCTCCTCTACAACAGGAATTCCTCCACCCCCTGAAGATATCACTATAAATTCTTTTTCAACAAGATCTTGGATTATGGGAGCCTCTACATGTCCCTTTGGGTCTGGTGATGGAACAACCCTCCTCCAACCCCTTCCCGCATCCTCTATAACTATCCAACCCTTCTCCTTAGCGAGTTTTTTAGCAGTCTCTTCACCATAGAAGGGCCCAACTGGCTTTGATGGGTGCTGAAAAGCGGGATCATTCTTGTCCACAATAGTTTGGGTGATTATAGTCGCCACAGGCCGTTCAACACCCCTCCTCCTCAATTCATTCATTATTGCCTGCTGAATCATGTAACCTATTTGACCCTGACTCATTGCACCACAAACATCCATAGGTTGAGCAGGAACTCCATGCACGTGCTCTCCAGCATCCTGTTGGAGAAGAAGAGTTCCAACTTGAGGGCCATTACCATGAGTGATAACCACTTCATACTCATTATCAAGAATAATATCAACAATCTGCCTTGCAGTCTTCCTTACATTCTCCATTTGCTCTTCATAAGTACCCTTCTGGCCCCTTTGAAGAATGGCATTCCCACCTAAAGCTATGACAACCCTTTTCCTCATTCATAATCCCCCCATCACTAGTGCATAAGATTAGACAGTGAAGGATTAAAAGAGTTTCTTAGTGCTAAAATAAATTTTATAGAAAAAAATTTCGAATTTTTCTTGAATCACTTTACAAATATAAAAATAGTAAACCAAATCAGTTTCTAAAGAACTTCAGAGGTACCATTCATCAAAATTCCCCATTTCCAGACTTTGGAGAGTTTTCATTACTCCCAAGGCAATTCCCTCAACCTCAATGCCACCTTCGCCCTTATTAGCGTCTCCTACAATGTAAACATTCTCCATTGGAAATTCAACACGCTGCCCTGAGGCAACCCTATTAACTGGATTCCCATCACGATATGTCTGAACCATCAAGACTTCTCCATTCTTTTCAAGGTCTGGAAAGAGGTAGTGAAGGTCTTCAATTCCAAGTCTCTGTTCTTTCTTTATATCTCTGCTTTTTAAGGCTTGATGAGTCATTACAAGAGTGTATCCCTCCCTTGCGAGTTGGGGAGAAAGAGATGAAGGTTCATTATAACCATTTATCCTCTTGGTATCTAGGGCAAACACAAGCGTATTCCCTATTCTTGGTTCCCCTTTTAGGGCTACATTAATTTTAATGCCCTCAGCAGGCTTTAGAGAATCAACTTTCTTTAAGTAATTCCTATCAAATTCATCCCGTCCAAAAAGCTCCACCGTCTCTCTTATACCAATATTCGAAATGAGAATATCATAAAGGTATTCTTCTCCATCTGCAGTTATGACTCTCTCATCATCCACTTCCACCGCCTTCTTCCTTGTGATTATTTTCCCTCCGTTTTCTCTCACAATCTTTGCAAGTTCCTCACTAACCGCCTTACATCCACCTTTTATAAGGCCTGGTCCACCCCATTTTAAAGTTGCCTTGATTTCCTTAGCCAATTCTATTGCAGAAACTTCTTCAGGAGCTAGACTAACTGCCCATCCAAGAAAGCTTTTTATGAAGAGGTATGCGAATTCATTCTCTCCTATCTTTTCACTTAACCATTCCCATGAGTTGAGATGAGCTTCCTCCCCCTTTGGGAGTTTATTGGCCTTTATCTCTGCTAAGAGCTTCATGGCTTTGGCCTTCTCTTTTAGGCTTAGACACTTCCAGCCTTCCCTGTAGTGATATATTTTTCCATCTATGAAGAATTTTCCTTTGGGGATTGAGTTTACTATTTCCACATTTGCATTGAGAAGCTTTAATAGATGGGCAAGCGGACCGTTCTCACCATGGGGAACCATATGAAGAGCACCTGTTGAAAGTTGAAAACCTTTGTACGTAATGTTGGTAAATCTTCCACCCACAAAGGGAGATTTTTCTAAAACTGTGACGTCATATCCATTTTTAACCAAAAAAGCACTGGTTAAAAGACCTCCAAGTCCAGCACCAATTGTTACAACTTTCTTCACTATTTCACCTCCTTGGATTGCCAAAAGGATCTATTAACCCTGCTCTTATCAAGGAAGAGCTTATTTTACCTCCAACTTTGCTTTTAACTATGCTTATTGTAACTATATCAAGAGGTTTTAATCCTTTCTCCTTTCTTGCTTTATTAACTAAGAGAGCCCCTTTGTAGGTTTCTTCACTTACCACTATAGCATCCAAACTTCGTATTTTATCTGCAAACCCTATAGCACTGTTAATTTTTATTACTCGATAATCGATATACCCATTAACCTCAAAAAACTTCAATAGATCACTTAAACGGATATCATAAGGAAGGATTTTTTCTGCATACGGCTTGTCCTTTATCATCTCGTCAGATGTTATGCCAACATAAACGTACCTACCTACATCAAAGGCCTTTCTAAGAAGAGCTTTATGCCCCAAGTGCAACCTATCAAAGGTTCCACCTACCACGACCTTTTTATACCTTCTCATCTGTATCACATCATGTTCTTCTGTGCACACCAATAAATTTTTGTATTGCTATTTGAAAAACTTTTGGAGGTGAAGGGATGGAGTTCTTTTTTTATCCCTCATCAGTGGCAGTATTTGGATCTTTCAAAAAAGGTGCAATTGCATATGAGATTTTGAGAAATATTATTGAGGGAGGCTTTGAAGGGGATGTAACACCTGTAAACCCAAAAGGAGGAGATGTAGAGATTGCAAATGTAAGACTCAAAGTCGAGAAAAAACTGGAGAAAAATGTTGATGTTGCTATAATAGCTATTCCCGCGAAGTTTGTGCCTCCATTAATTGATGAAATCGGTGACAAGATTAAAGGAGCTGTCGTAATAAGTGCCGGATTCAGCGAAGTAGGTAATGTGGAGCTCGAAAAGGAGCTCATTGAAAAAGCAAGAGATAAAGGAGTTAAAGTTATCGGGCCCAATTGCGCGGGAATTTTTGGAGTTCACGCCAATTTCTTCGGCTCTTTTGAAGTACGAGTTAATAAGGGAGGACTTGCTTTAATATCTCAAAGTGGGGCTTTTGGTGGGGCCGCTTTGGCTATGGGGAATGAAGAAGGAATTGGATTTTCTGCCTTTGTCTCATATGGCAATGCAGCAGATTTAACAGAAAGCGATTTTTTAAAGTACTTTGCAGATGACAAAAACACAAAAGTTATCGCACTGTACATTGAGGGAGTAAAAGATGGAAGGAAGTTTATAGAGGTCCTAAAATATGCAACAAGCAAAAAACCAGTGATAATATTAAAAGCTGGAAAGAGCAAGAGCGGAAGCAAAGCCGCCCAGAGCCACACCGGAAGTATGGCAGGTAGCTATGAAATCTATAGAGCAGCTTTTTGCCAATTCAATGCAATAGAGGTTGAAGAAATGGAAGAACTTTTTGAGGCAGCAAAAACCTTTGAGATGTATGAAAGTGGAGGAAAAAGAATTGCTATAATAACAAACTCCGGAGGGCCAGGGGTTCTTGCTACAGATAAAGCAGAAAAATTAGGTTTGGAAATCGCAAAATTGAGTGAGAAAACGATAAATGCACTTATGGAGTCTCTGCCCCCCCAGTGCTCTGTTAAGAACCCTGTTGATTTAATAGCCGATGCTGATTACGAAAGATACAAGAAGACCATAGAGATTCTTTGTAGAGATGAAAACGTGGATAGCCTCCTCATTATCTGTGTTCCTCCAATATTTATCCCAAGTGAAGAAATCGCAAGGGCAATAATAGATACAAACTGTAACAAACCTATTGTAGTAAACTTTATGGCTGGAGATCTCGTGAAAAATGGAATCAGACTTTTAGATGCCCATGGGTTTAAAAACTTCTTAACGCCTGAAAGAGCTGTCAGGGCACTAAAATGGCTAAGTTTGAGGAAAGTTTTTAGTAACCAAGATCAATCCCAATAGAGAGGTGAGAGGTATGTACCACCTTATTTACCCTATGAGAACATATCTAGTAGTTTCGGGCCAAGGTGATGAGGCCAATATAATGGCTGCTGACTGGGTAACAGTACTTTCCCACCGGCCGAGTTTAATTGGCGTGGCAATTTCCCCAAAAAGATACACCCACAAGTTAATTTCTAAATATCAAGAATTCGTGATTAGTGTCCCAAGCTTAGAGATGCTTGAAGATGTTTGGATTGCAGGTACAAAAAGCGGCCCATCAAAACTTAAGGAAATGAACATGACCCTAGTTCCATCCAAAAAGATAAACACACCAAGCATTAAGGAGGCCCTAGCAAACATAGAGTGCAAAGTTGTAGATGCAAGAGATTATGGGGACCACACCTGGTTTGTTGGAGAGATCGTAGGATACACATACAATGAAGACGCTTTTCCAAAAGAAAGTCCTAATGTAAGGAAAGCAAATTTCCTCGCTCATGCTGCATGGACAGACTTTGTAACATTCGAGAAGCGAATTTACAAGACCGACTGATCTCCATATCCTATTCCAATACAGTTACAGAAAGCTGCAATTGAACCATCTCTTAACAAAAACAAATGCTTTTAAACTCCATTCTATACCTTTTTTGATGATCACTTTAGGAATTGAAGGTACTGCGCATACGCTAGGCATAGGGATCGTAACAGAAGAGAAAGTACTTGCCAACATATTTGACACTCTAACTACCGAAAAAGGAGGTATACATCCAAAAGAGGCAGCAGAACATCATGCAAAGCTCCTACGTCCCCTCTTAAAAAAGGCCCTTCAAGAGGCCAAAGTCAATATCAAGGATGTGGATGTCATAGCATTCTCCCAAGGCCCAGGTTTAGGGCCAGCTTTGAGAGTTGTGGCAACAGCGGCTAGAGCTTTGGCCCTACGATACAACAAACCAATAGTCGGGGTAAACCATTGTATTGCTCATGTCGAAATTACCAAGATGTTTGGGATTAGAGATCCAGTGGGCCTTTATGTGAGTGGTGGGAATACCCAAGTTTTAGCCTTAGAAGGAGGAAGATACAGAGTTTTTGGGGAGACCCTCGATATAGGCATTGGCAACGCAATAGATACATTTGCGAGAGAAGTTGGTCTTGGATTCCCAGGTGGCCCCAAAATTGAAAAACTTGCTCAGAAAGGAGAGAAATACATTGAGTTGCCTTACACAGTTAAAGGAATGGACTTAAGCTTTTCTGGAATTCTAACTGAGGCCGTAAGAAAGTACAAAACTGGAAAGTATAAACTGGAAGACATAGCATATTCTTTCCAAGAAACAGCCTTTGCAGCCCTTATTGAAGTTACTGAAAGGGCTGTAGCACATACTGGAAAAGAAGAAGTGGTTTTAGTGGGGGGAGTTGCTGCCAATAACCGCTTAAGGGAAATGCTCAAGACAATGAGTGAAGAAAGGAACATAAAATTCTTCGTTCCTCCCTATGATCTATGTAGAGATAATGGAGCCATGATAGCATATAATGGCCTGAGAATGTTTAAAGCTGGCATAAGATTCAGCATTGAAGAAACTATTGTCAAACAAAAATTCAGAACTGGTGAAATGGAAGTGACGTGGTAATTTAGAACTTTTTCTTTATTTTCAAAGTATATTTTGGATAAATTCTCTCTGAGAACCTTACAAACTTCGTTTTTCTTGGTGATTTTTCAACCCTTATTTTTAAGTTAGAAGGCAATTGAGTATAGAACTGCCCATCAACTGTAAGAACAATCTCCCTTTCAGTCAGTACTTCTATGTCTATACTGGAGTAATCAGGAACCACAAGAGGTCTAGCTGTTAACGCCACAGGAGCTAGAGGAACTAACAAAATTGCGTGCAAACGGGGATCAACTAAAGGTCCCCCTGCAGAGAGGGCATAGGCGGTTGAACCTGTAGGCGTTGAGATTATCAACCCATCCGCTCTTATATCTTCAGCAAGTTCGCCATCGATGTAGTACTTGAGGTGCGTAACTTTCCCCGGAATGCCCGTAAGAATCACTACATCATTAAGCGCATCGGGTATGCTAACATCCCCAACAAACACTCTTATTTTCATTCTCTCGTCGATAAAGTAATCTCCCTCAAGTATTCTTGAAATTGCAAAAAATGTCTCCGTTGGTTCTACCTCGGCCAAAAAACCTAAAGTCCCCATATTTACAGCTAAAATTGGAATATCTTTTGAAGTGCTATGTTCAACTCTAAGTACAGTCCCATCTCCCCCGATTGCAATTATCATATCCACATCCATTTCTTTTAACGGCAGAACGTCTTCTGAAGAAAAATGGGGAAAGTGTGCACAAGCCTCTTCATCAACATAAACCTCATAATTACTAACCTTAAGAAAATCATATACTCTATAGGCCAGCTTCAGTGCTTCTTCACGATCTCTCCGAGCTACTATTCCAAACTTCATTTCCTCACACTCTTTTTAGTGAATTTTGTTCCTAAATATATACTTAGTCCTCCTCCAATAATTGTTGGAAGCCAAAAAGATATAAACCTATCTAAGACTGTTGCACTAACAGCTAAGCTTTTACTAATTCTTAAGGTTAAATAAAGAGCTGAATTTACAGCTTCAGTTACTCCAATCCCCCCAGGAAGAATACTTATCATTCCCAGCGCTATTCCCGCCATTTGAACCATCAAAATTTTATAGATCTCAAGATGATATCCAACACTCTCAAAAACAAAGTAAGTACGGAGGAGCATAAAACCCCATAGAGCTAAAGAATAGAATAATGTCTTTCCCATAACAACTGGGTCTTTTGAAAGTTCCAAAAAAGTTTCCCTAAACTCTAAGATTGATTTCCTGAGCCTCTCTTCAATTTTTGATTCTATTCCTGCAAATCTTTCAGGGAATATACGTTTGCCAAGGTTCGTTATTTTTGATAATAACTTGAATGCCAAGTTTTCATTTAATGAGATCAAGAGACTTATAAAGACTATCATAAGAAGTACTGCAGTTGAAAGGGAAAGAACCGACAGTAAAAGTTTGATTTTTAATGAAAGTGCATATTTAAATGCTACAAGAGTGAATAACAATATAGGGATAACGTCCAAAATTCTATCAGCCATAATAGTGGCAAAAACTTGCCCATAGGTACTATCAGATCTTTTAGCTATCACATACATTCTAGCAGGTTCTCCACCAGCTCTAGCCCCGGGAGTGAGATTATTTGCAAATACCCCCACTAAGGTCGCTATTAAAATGTCTCTTGTCCTCACAACCACCTCTGCCCGTTTTAGGAAGATCCTCCATCTAAAGATCCAAGCAAGCGTTGCAAAAACTTGCATAAGCAACGCTAAAAGGAGAAACCTCAGATCGGCCCTTATTATAAGCTCAATAGTTTCCTCTATCCCAGCCCACCACATTAAGGCCAAAATCACAATGATGCCAACCCCTATTAACACTCCATCTCTTTTCTTCATCAGCTCACCTTCCTTAGTCTCGCTATAAAAAATCCTTGGGTTTTGTGTTTGTGGGGATAAAAGCGCTGGGCTTTATTAATTCCGATGCCGAGGGACCCAATGAAGAGTTTTTGTTCCTCTAGTTTTAAACCCTTTTTCAGCATGTACATGACATTTCCCTCATTCTCTTCATAACTTAAAGTGCAGGTTGAATAAACTAAAACCCCTCCCTTTCTAAGGCTTTTTATTGCTGCATTTATAAACTGTTTTTGATATCTAGCAGTTGCATCTATATCTTTTGGAGTCCTTGTCTCCCATAGTTTGGGCCTAACTCCCAATGCCGTGCATGGAGCATCCAACAAAATTTTATCCGCTTGAATCCCAAGCTCAGGGAGATTTCTTGAGTCCATTTGGATTAGTTTAACATTTTTTACACCCAACCTCTCAAGTTCATTTTTCATTTTTGAGAGCCTATTCTTGGATTTGTCTAAAGCCAATACCTCTCCTCTATTTTCAAGTAATTGTGCTATATGTGAGGTCTTTCCTCCCGGGGCGGCGGCCATATCTATTATAAGATCCTCCTCCTTGGGATCTAAAACGTGAGAAGCAACCATTGAAGGCAGACTCTGCGCATAGAAGTAACCTTTTTCATAACTCTTTAATTCATTTAGACTTGGAAGCTTAAACTTTGGCATAGTCACCTCAACGGCAACCCCTCTTGTGGATATTATCATTTCTTTGGCATTCATCCTAGCAATGCCTATCCCCACCAAAAGTCCCTTTGGATCTCTTATTTGAATTTGGTCTCCCTCTCCAATCCCTTTATCTGCCTTTAAAACTCCAGGAGCATATAGTTGTGCTCCTTGATAAACACTTTCAGAAGCAAACTTATTTGCAACAACTTTGGGCAAATTAGGATTGTAATCATCTGAGAAATTTGGGCCTTCTCTCTCGAAATATATTCCCTCTTCTAAATAAGGACTCCTTTTTGGCTTTAATCCTTCCTTTCTGAGATTCTCGATAAGCCTGTCCCTACTAATCTTAAGGCTATTCACCCTTATGTAATACTTCTCTACAGGCTCTCTTAGCGTCCTCATAAGCTCCTCCGCTTCATCTCCAAAGAAACTGTAATAATATCGCCGAAGTTCCACTGGAAATGCTTCTTTATACATGGAATCACCTTAAAGTTCTAGAACACCATGTTTTTTTGCCAATTTTATGAAACCAAAAAGTTTCTCCTCTATTTCTGAGGCCTCTTCCTCCTCAACTTCAAACTGTAATACTTCTTCTTGACTTTCTGCAATAAGCCTATAAACTTCATCAGGCAACCTGGGTTTGTCGTGATTATAAATATCCTCCAAAAAATTTTCGCTTCCATAGATATAGCTTTTGGGGAATTTTTCTAAGAATTCAAGAACAAAATCCTGGCTTACTTTATCTTTAGGAATTCCAAAAACTATATAAAAGCTTTGAATAGTAGCTCCAAGCTCTCCCTGTGGTTTTATCTCAAAAGCAGGGTGTGGATAGATCATCTCTCTCCATTCACCTTCTAGATAAATATAGGCATTAAAAACTTCTTCAACAGGTTCAACTTTAAAGCCCATGAGGGAGAGTTTCTCTTTAAGTTCCTCATTCATTCTAAAAATCTCACCCCAAATTTTATTCAAATGATTGTGAACTTCAAGCAAGTTCATAATACCACCCCTAAAGCAAAATATAAAAGAGAAATTTAAATGTTTACCCCATATGCCGAAGACCCTGTTCATTAGGGTGGGATAAGTCACCTTGAGAGGGCCCAGTTTAGCTCCTCTACAATGTTTGTTTCCACGGTTTTTTTAACTGCTGGTAATTCGAAAGTGACTTCTCTACTGAACACCTTTACACCCAATGACAACTTTAGAGTCAATTCACTCGTCTCTCCTCTATTTATGTGTTCTGCAATCACATTAGGCAAAACTGTTGTATCAACCAATGTCTTTATCTTAGCAGTGGCCCTCCCATTGGCGGGGATTGTAACCCGTTCTAAAAGTTCTCCTTGGGCTATTTGATAGTCATTAGCATCTATTGTGTACTTAATCCCAAATAGTGGGAGAGGGAATGAATTAGGATTATAAAGATTTACATCACTTAAGATCACAATAGTGTCCTCCTTCACCTCTCCCCATTGAGAGGGCATGCCCTCTATGGCAGGTGTTTTTATCAAATCACCACTGCTTTCAATACTTACATTGCTAATATACGACAACAACTCAGTTTCCAAGGGCTGAGAGAAACTTCCCCTCAATAAAGGCAATCCAAATATCGAGCCTCGTATCTTTACCTCTACTTCACTTCGTTCCCCATTCCTTATATGCTCTTTCAAAGCATTGACCGCTTCATTACTATTAAGAACCAATACCCCCCGAGCATTCTCTTTAAGGAAACCTATTTTTAGATCTTTAAGAGTTCCTATCTTTATACCGGCCCAGTATACCTCCGCCTCCTCAATACCTCCGGAAATCGGCAATGCTTTTCCAAAATAAACATTTATATCAAGTTCCACGCTATTTTCGTCTACATGCCCCCAGGACCCACTTATTTGGGGGCTCATTGTAAGAATAGCATAACCTAAATAAACACCCCATAAGACAAGAATCAAGCTGATTACTGCCAGCACTTTTCCCAAAATTCCCATTCTTATCACCTGTTGAAAAGAAGGAAGTAAAAATTTAAAAGGTTTTGGACTCTAGCTCTTTTTTCTTCTCCAGTATGTCCATAGAACTACTATTGCAACCAAAATTCCCACTACTACTCCTACTATTTTTAAATTACTCTTAGTTCTAATGTTTTCCTCAACTGGAACTGTAATCGATTCCTCAAAGACGTATACATTATCATCTCCGCTTTCCTTGTCTCCAACTGCCCTAATCCTCACTTGGATAGTGTAATCCTTTGGAAAGGCGTTACTTGCTATCCCTAATTCTAAGACACCTTCACCTTCCTTGCCTGGATCAAGAGTTCCAATGTAATCCGATCTCTTTGAAAGCGTGAATGGCTGATCAGCCTTAACTGTCCCTTCTATTATTACGTTTTCAGCTTGCTCCCCACCTGTGTTTTTAACCCTTATGTACACCAGCACTTCTTCACCTTGCACCGGTGTCTTATCAAAGCTAACCTTTTCCACAGTGATTTTTGGTTTTTCATTGACAATAATTGGTATTTTGATAATATCCTCCTTGTCTTCTCCGGAAGCATCTTTATACTCTATCTTTACTGGAATCTCATAAGTTCCACCTTTTGCATCTTCTTTAACATTTATCTTGAATGTTGCCTTTGCTGAATCTCCTTGTCTTAAAGTGCCTATATTTATTATTTGTTCGCTTGTTTCACTTAACTCAAAAGGTTCTTGAGGCATTGGTTTTAAAATCACGTAACGAGCGCTTCCGCTACCAATATTCTCCAGTTCAAAATTCATCTCTACATTATTTGTTCCAGCTAAAACCCTGCTTGGAGATGTTGAGATCTTTGAGATTATTATACGCTCTCTACCGAGAATCGGTACACCAATAAGTCTCTCATCTGTCAATTTTTCGTCATTTGGTGTACTTAGGTATTCCAGAGAAACCTTTAACGGATAAATCCCATTTTCAAGTCTCTCACTAGCCTTTAAGTGGAACTCAAGAATTCTTTCCTCTCCTAGATTTAGTGCAGACAGGTATTTTACATTATCTTCTCCAAGGGGTAAGAAAGCATTAATGTTCTCCCTCGCTAGCTGCTCCATGATTTGATTCAAAGCAACTTGAAGGTTTTCACTTATACTCTGACTTCCCTGTATCGGAAGACCCTGAAGAGATGAAAGATCAACCTTTGTAACCTCTCCTGGCACACTTACTTCACTTGGTTCTATTCTAAGGGAAAATGCCTTCACTTTTTCCTCCCCGATATTTTTCACCTTTACTTTAAGTACAAACTCATCTCCTGGCTCTATTGCCTTGGGTTCCATATCAACACTCTCAATCTCAACAAAGGCCTGATTTCTCCTCACAACTTGGATTGAAAATTCGAAACTTTGTTCTTTTTGTTCTTTTGAATCTCCACTAAAGTAAGATAATTTTAAAGTCATTGGATAGCTCCCAGTAACTGCATCCTCACTTACATGTAATCTAAATGTATACTTCATGGTTTTGTCACTGTTTATCACGTAAGTGAAATGCTGATTTGTAGTGTTATCAATTAATATTGAACCTTCTCTAAGCTCAGTTTTCGGTATAAGCTCAATTAAAACATTTTTTGCCGCTTCAAAGCCCAAATTTCTCAGATTTACAGCAACCTCAAAATTCTCTCCAGGGTGCACAAAATCGGGCTTTTCAACACTTTCAAGTTCGAAAGTTGCTTCTCCCTCTTGGATTACCGTTATGGCAAAGTTATTAAATCCTTGAACCATTTGCATACTATCTCCACTAGAGACATAGTATGCTGTTGAGATGTAAAGAGGATAAATACCAGGATCTATGTTCTCATTTACTTTGAATTTAAATTCAAGAACTTTTTCTTCTTTCCCATCCAAATACTCTATATATTTTATCGCACTATCTACAGGCAAGAGAACACTTTGAACCATACCACTTTGAGAAGCCACCTGAGCCAGAACTTCAGTAGTTCCCCCTCCTGGGGAGGGTGTTAAGGATATAGGTGTTGGTGAAAGAACCACTGTGACATATTTTGCCTTTAAAGCACCTTCATTCTTAATGTGAACCTGTATTGTTACTTCATCTCCCGGTCTAATTCTTTTGGGTGTCTCGGCCCAAGTAGTGAGGTATGCTGGGATCATAGAAGCCTTCCACTCGGGAGGACCACTTATGCTTATTCTAGCTCCATTTGGATAAATCTGAAGGGCTGTAATGTATACTTTCTCCCCATCCACTTCAACTTCTATAGTCTCGTTTTCTCCTATGAGGGCTATATTGGGGTAGGTAATCGTCATAAGAAGGTCTTCCTTTGATATGCCCAATTCAGGATGTTCCTCAACAGTTTTGAACACTGCATCCACAACTTCCTCTTGAGTTGCGTTGTTGAGCCACAAAAGGAATTGAGCAAACTCTATGGGATTTGTTGTGTTGTATCCAAGCGTTTCGGCCATTGCATAGAGAAAAGTAGCATTTGTGAGAAGCTCTTGTATTTTGTCGGGATTTGGAACTTGAATTGACTCATAATCCATGTTCAGCACTTTGTTGTCTTTTATAATTAGTATCATGGCTTTGTACTCGTTCTCATTATAGTCTTTCTGTACATCCTCAAGAACTACCACCAATGGACCTACAAGTATTGAGTCTCCTTTGTTAAGATAACCCTCAAAGAGAAGTTCTTCTTCTGCTGCAGCAAGATTAATGCTACTCATGATGAGCAACAACCCCAATATAAGCCCAAGATTCTTCTTCATTTTTCTTCACCTCTTACCTTTTCTCCATAAAACACCTGAAGCAAAGCGGGTGTCACAGTGAAAGCGGCAAACATTGAAGCAAATATTCCAATTGCTAAAGTCTTTCCAAAGTCATGTATTGCGGTAAGCTCTCCGCTGAGGAGGGCTAAAAATCCTCCACCTGTAGTTAACGCTCCAACTAAGATTCCTGGCCCAACCCCTTCAAGGGCAGATATAATGGGGTGGGGATTACTCTCTCTAAGCTCCTCCAAAAACCTATGAGTGAGATGCATTCCGTAATCCACTCCAAGGCCAACGATCATTGAGATAACTCCAGCCAGGGTTTGATTGAAAGGTATCCCAGCAAGCCCCATGTAACCAACGGTCCAAAGGGCACCGAGAAACATGGGCAGTATCATTGCAATCGAAACCAATGGCCTTCTAAAGAGCACTATGACAACCAGTACAACAAGAATGCTACCATATGTTGATATCTTGCCAAGCTCCTGATTTGTGAGACCATCCAAAACGTAGCTCAGATACGAATCCCCAGCAGGTTTTATCTCAACTCCCGGTGGGATATCTGCATTTTTTGCCTGCTCTTCAAAGTAGTGCATAATAGCTCCAAATTCATCAGGCCTAACCCCACCAAAGTTGCCCTTTAGCTGGATTAGAGTCATCGAGTAGTCCTCATTCATAGGGACCTCTCCTTCTTTTATGGCTTCTTTTATTTTTTCCTTGTCTTGGGGAATGTAACCGTATTTTTTGACAACTACATCTGCCATACTGTTGGTTTCAAAGACATTGTTATAATGAGAATCAGCTAGTATTCCCTGCTCAAAGCGATAAATAGCCCTAACCACTTCCGGGTCTCTTACGTCATCTGCCTTCACTATTAAATCTACCTCATCCTGACCACCAAATTCATATCTGACGTCTTTCATTGCTTCAATCTCGGGTATCCCTTCGGGAATCATCTTCTCAAGCCTAACTTCCGTTGTTACCTGAGTCAAACCGTACAATGACACAAGGGTCATCAGGGACACAATAAGCAGGGTTGTTTTTGGATGCCCCTTGATGAGTCTTCCAAGAGTGTTAAAGGATTTAGCAATAAAACCTGAATGTGCTCTTATCTCAGGCATTTCGTGTTTTCCATTAATTTTCTTAATAATATCCTCGTAGAGCATTATAAGGGAAGGGGTTATTACAACCGCATTTATCGCCGCTAAGCTGAGGCCCATTATTAAAACTCCACCTAACCTTTGAAGAGAAGGCAGAATAGAAAGGCTTAACGCTGTGAACCCGGCTATTGTTGTTAGAGCCGCCCCCAGTAAGGCTTTTCCAGTTTCCGCTATCGCTTCTTCTGCCGCTTCTTCAATGGGTCTTCCGTTCTTTCTCTCCTCAAAATAGCGGTTAGTTATATGAACGCCATAATCAATTCCCATTCCAACTACCATAGCTCCAACCACTGTCGTTACCATGTCCATTGGAATCCCAAGGAGGCCCATAAAACCAAGGGTCATCGTTACGCCAAATACTAGAGGTATCAGAGGAAGCATTGCCCTAACAACAGATTTATAGAAATACACCAAAAGTGCCGCAACAAACAGAAAAGCAATCGCCATTGTCCTGTTTAGATCGCTTTGAAGCATTGTCAGAATTCTATAAGCAATTCCAATTGTTCCGGTTTGAATGACCTCAACGTTCTTGGGAAAGTTTACTTCATTTGCGTCTCTCTCAATATCTTGGTAGATTCTCTCAACAGTCTGAGCTCCGGAACCAGCTGTTAACGTGGCTACGACAAGGGTTGTTCTATAATCGGAGCTTATAAACCCTTGAATTGCCTCTGGAGGGAGAGTATTTAAAACAAACCTAACTTCCTCTTCGTTTTCAGGCAATCTACCGAGGATTTGAATAAAAATATCTGCAATGCTTGTTGTGCCTGTTACGTACTCGTGCTCCCTCAAACGTTCCTCAAGCTCGTATATTGTCTTTATTACCTTGGGGTCTCGAATATCGTAAACCCCTCCCTCCTCAATAGAGGCTACTTTAACAATTATTAAAGCAGAGTCCCCGCTTTGAAATTCATTTTGAAGTGTCAAATAGTCCTTAACAGCGGGTAAATCTTGAGGAAGCTGTTTGGTCAAATCGCTTTCAAACTTCAGCTGCTGGATACCATAAATCGATACAATAAGTAAGAACATTGCCACTAATGAAAATGCTATCCGATATTCTACTATTATCCTCGCGAGCCTTTTGAGCATTCTCTCACCTCTGAACTTTTGGAATTTTCCGAAAGATTTAGATGATTGGCATTTAAAAACTTTGTCAGGTGTGGAGGCCCTCTTCAAAATCAGCAAACCAACAAATTTAAATATGCAAATTTTTGTACATAGCTATGAAGGTGGCTCTCATGAAAACATCAGAGGCGACCTTGAATGAAGCGGAAATAATAGATTATCTCCATAAAGTGATGGATAACAGGTTTGCAAACTTCATCCTCAAGGAAATGATGGAGGTCAAAAAGCTTGAGAAATCGCTCGGCGTGTATGCTGGGGTTTTAAAACCCAGGGGCATCAAAGAGAGGCTCCATGCAAAAATTGTCGGCGAGGCCCTTGAGAAGGGTGCCGAAAAATTCGGGGTTAGCCCGGAGACAATTAAAAGCCACCTTAAGGATCCCTACATGAGGAAGGGCTTCGCCGTGATACTCAGGAGCATCGCAGAATACGGAATCACGAAGCCCCAGAGGCTGGTTGCGCCTTTTATGGTCGTCTGGGACTTCACGAAGCAGTGAAACCTCAGGTGCAAGCACTGCTACGCCAACGCCACGCCGTATCCTGCACCCGATGAGCTGACCCTTGAGGAAAAGCTGAACGTCGTTGATCAGCTTGACGAGGCTGGCGTTGCCGCTATATCCTTCTCCGGTGGCGAGCCCCTAGTAAACAAAGATTTCTGGAAGGTTGCCGAATACGCCGCCTCGAAGGGCTTCTACCTCTCTGTCGCCACGAACGGAACCCCCATCTCCGAGAAGGTTGCGAGGAGACTAAAGGAGGTCGGGATAAGGTACGTTGAGATAAGCCTTGACGGACCAACACCAGAAATTCACGATGAGTTCAGAGGGGTTAAGGGTGCCTTTAACGCCGCAATCAGGGGGATAAAGAACGCCAAAGTTGCAGGGCTCAGTGTAGGGATAGCCACAACGGCAACCCATGAGAATCTGGATTACATTCCCGAAATACTGGAGCTCGCTAGGAATCTGAAGGCCGACAGGTTCATAGTCTTCAACTTCATACCCACTGGAAGGGGAAAGGGGATAGTCAGGGAGGATCTCACCCCCGAGGAGAAGGAAGAGCTCATGAAATATCTCTACGAGGAATGGAAAAAAGGCGATATACAGATCTTCTCCACCTGCCCGGCATATGCAAGAATATCAATAACCGCGATGGAAGAGGGTACGGGCGATAGGGTCTCACCAACTCATTTTGCCGAAATTGAGATACCGAAAGAGTTTGGTGGAGCAGCGAAGGCACTGACCGAGTTCATAGGTGGCTGTGGTGCCGGAAGGATTTACTGCTCAATAGAACACAACGGCGATATTCAGCCCTGCGTATTTATGCCCATTAAGGTTGGCAACGCCATAAAGGACAGCTTCGTGAACGTGTGGAAGAACAGCGAGGTCTTCAACAGGCTGAGGGACAGGGATGCACTTGATTACGCCTGTAAGGACTGCCCGTTCAGGTACGTGTGCGGAGGTTGCAGGGCAAGGGCATACGCGTATTATGGTGATATCCTCGCCCCGGATCCCGGATGCATACTGATGAAGGAGGAGTGGGGAAAGCTTGTTCAGAAGGTGAATTTAAATGAAAATCCTGCTCATCTCGCCCCCGACTATCAGCGCTATTAAAGCGATTGTCGGCACGACGGGCCCGCCCCTCGGCCTCGCATATTTGGCATCCATGATTAGGGACGAGCACGATGTGAAAATCGTTGATTCTCTTGCTGAGGAGTATACCTACAGGGACGTAGAGAGGATAATAAGGAAGTATGACCCCGACGTCGTTGGGATAACATCAACGACTTCCATGATGCCCGATGCCTACACGGTTGCCAAAATCGCCAAGATGCACAACGAGAACGTGAAGGTTGTTATGGGAGGTCCCCACGTTACCTTTGTCCCGGAGAGAACCTTCAAGGAATGCCCTTACATAGACTTCATAGTGAGGGGGGAGGGCGAGATAACGTTCAGGGAGCTCATCGATGCCCTTGACAAGGGGAAAGACACATCGAACATTTTGGGGCTGAGCATAAACATGGAAGGGGAGGTAAGGAACAACCCTCCCCGGCCCCTAATAAAAGATGTGGATACTATTCCCATGCCATCTTACGACCTGTTTCCCATGGAGAAGTACCAGGCGGATGGAGTGAGGTTCGGCACCGTGATGACGAGCAGGGGCTGTCCGTTTGACTGCGTTTTCTGCTCCTCCTCCCTGCAGTTTGGCAAGAGATGGCACGGACACAGTGACTCGAGAGTGATCGAGGAGCTGAGGATACTCCACGACGAGTACAAAATTCGGGAGATAGAGTTCCTTGATGATACATTTACGTTAAACAGGCCGAGAGCGATAAGGATTGCGAAAAGGATTAGGGAGGAGGGCCTTGATATCTCCTGGTCGGCCTCTTCAAGAGTTGACCTCTTCACGGATGAGGTTGCTAAGGCTATGAAGGCCGGCGGTTGTCATACCGTTTATTTCGGAATCGAGTCTGGCTCCCAGAAAACACTTAACTTCATCGGCAAGAGAATAACCCCCGAGCAGTCAATGGCGGCTGTCAAGAAGGCGAAAAAACACGGGCTCAATGCTTTGGGTTCCTTTGTCATAGGTTTTCCAGAGGAGACGAGGGAAGACGTGGAAAAGACCATAAAGTTCTCCAAGAATGTAGGAGTGGAGTACGCCCAGTTCACGATAGCCACCCCCTACCCCGGAACGAGGCTGTGGAGCTACGCCCTGTCAAAGAATCTCATCCTGACGTTCAACTGGAGGAAATACACCACGTTGGATCCGGTAATGAAGCTGAAGAACTTCACCTCTGAGCAGATAAAGAGGATGCTCCAGAAGGCATACCTGTCCTTCTACCTGCGCCCATCGTATCTGATTAAGGATATAATTTCAAGGAAAGGCTTCATATTCAGGAGGGCCATTCCAAAGGCAATAGAGTTGCTAAAGACGAGAATGACGTCTGATTTATCGTAAAAAACCTCCTCCTCGAGGTATTAGAAAAATACGGACTTATAAACATGGGAGGGATAATGCGATAAGCTTAAATATGCAAATTTTTTTACATAGGTATGAAGGTGAGAAGTATGCCAAGAATTGTGCTAAGCACTGATGAGACGTTGACGAGCACTTATCATGACGTTCCTTTATTGGATTTTCTCGGCTGTGCCCCCATCGATAAGTTGCCAAACTGCATTTTTAGAATCCTTGATTCCCAAACCCCAGACAACAACGGAAGCCTAACTATGGCACCCTATGGACTAAGGAAAATTGAGGCTGCATTGCTTGCTCAGGGATTCAAAAGGAAAGAAGTTGTAGTTGCTCACCCAAGGAAGATAGAGCAGTTCATAGATGATAAGACAACAATCGTAGCACTTTACGAGATGGATCCTATGGGTCTGGGCCCGGTAAGCATGATGTTTACAAACGGTGGAAAATGGACGAACTACACGAGCGTCAAGTTCAAGGAACTCGTTGAGAGAATCAATAGGGTTAGAGAGAGAAAAGGCTACAAGTTTAAGCTCGTCGTTGGAGGTCCAGGAGCGTGGCAGGTTGACTTTAGAAAGGAAGAAAGAAAAAAGCTCAAAATTGACCACGTAATTATTGGAGAAGCGGATCATGTTGCCGGAGACATTTTCAGAGACATAGAGACTGGCAATGCTAATGAAACGGTATACATTAAAAGCTGGCCAAGAGTCGATGAAATTCCAACCATAGTAGCCCCTTCATATAAAGGCCTCATTGAAGTAATGCGTGGCTGTGGGAGAGGATGCCGCTTCTGCGAACCCAACTTAAGAGTGGCCCGCTACCTTCCCCTCGAGAAAATTGAAGAGGAGATAAAGCTGAACATCACGGCGGGCATAGATCACGCATGGCTCCACAGTGAGGACATCTTCCTGTACAAGGTCGAGGATAAGAAGAACTTTTACCCAAATGCTGAAGCCGTGATAGAGCTCTTTGAGACGGCCACCAAGTATACGAAAAACATTAATCCAACTCACGGCGCTATTGCCGGGGCTTTGGCAAACCCAGGAATGATTGAGGAGATATCAAGAATTGTAGGAGCAAACGGGAGGCACTGGATTGGAATCCAAGTAGGCTTCGAAACGGCTTCTCCCGAGCTTATAGGGAAGTACATGAACAACAAGATGAAGCCCTTCTCGCCGGAGGAGTGGCCATGGGTTCTGCTCAACGGAACCTACGTCCTCAACAAGAACTACTGGTTTCCAGCTTACACAACTATCTTAGGTCTCCCTGGGGAGACTGAGGAAGATGAGATAATGACCGCCCAGCTCATAATAACAATGGAGAGGGAGCTTGAAGAGAAGCTCGGCAATAGGGCGCACTTCACGGTAACCCCATTAGCTTTTATCCCCATGGGCCTGCTTAAAGATAGGGAGTTCTTCAACGTTGAGGAGATGATGACAGAGGGAAGATTCCTGCACCTATACCACGCCTGGAGGCACCTGTATAAGGAAGTGATCAGGGGATTGCCGATGGTTATGAGGGGAAATCCATTCCTGCTTCCCTTCTATCCGCTGGCAAGGCTCGGAGCACGCTTGGTTGTTGAGCACATAAGAAAGTGGGGAATCAAGCGTGGATTTAATCCAGATAAAAAGCTCGAGCCTTTGGATGTTAAAATCGATGTGGATGAGCATAAATGGTACCCAGCTCCATCGCTAATTGAAGCATATTAGAAAAGAGGAGGCGTTAAACTTATCAAGAATAATTGCATTGGTATAAAGTGGATTGAAGCGTATTAGAAAAAGGAGGTGTTGGCTATGCCGAAGGTGGAGATTGAGAAGGAAGAAGGAGAAGTAAGAATTGCCGTAGATAAGGCAACCCTTGAGAAGCTGGAGAAGGCAGTAGAAACCCTTGAGGAATTAAAGAAGCATGTGCCAGAAATTCCAAAACCCAAAATAGAGGAGGTCATAACCTCCATTGTAGAGGCAAAGGAAAAGCTACTTCCAAAAGTGGACGTGGAGAAAATTATTGAAACGGTCAAAGGCAGTGAAACAGAGCTTCACATCAAGTTTGACAAGCTGACCTTGGATGGGGAGGTTACAATAAAATTTGCTCCACTGAAGAAGGAGTGATTTCCCCTTTTATTTTATTTTTTATGGTGATAATGGTGAATACAAAAACCCTTGTAGAAATGCTTCCCAAGCTTCAGAGGTTAATAGCAGAGGGCTCACTTGAGATAAAGGTTGGAGGCAATTTTATTACAATAAGCAGAGATGAGGTAATTGCAGATATATCAAGCCCGGAGGAGATAATCAAGCTTGCAAAGGCACTACGGAAAGGTATGGAAAGTGACGTCACAAAGACTATAAAAACCATTCCAGATGTCATGAAACTCATAGGAGAGGTTGGAGAAGAGCTAAGCGAAGAGAGAAAAACACTCATCATCAAATATCGGGGTAGGGATGTTGTGATAATGGGTTTTAAAGCAAATCCTGGCATTCTTGGAATGAATAACGTCGAAATTAAAGATAAGCTGGAGCTAATGAAACTCCTCTCTGCTCTCCTGTGATACCATTCCTCCTTTTAGTTCCTTAGTAGTAATAAAAATCTTTATCTCCCCATTGCTTGCAAGAGCCCTTCCGAAAGGGGAGGTGGGTGGGGAAGGTTTAAATACCCAAAAAACAATTTTGGAACAGCCGTAAGGCTGGACGGCCCGTAAGGGTTGGTGTAAAAGTAGCTCCCGATTCCGTAAGGATAGGGA
>QMUF01000006.1 GCA_003663525.1 Thermococci archaeon
ATCCAGAGACGATGGTTAGAGAAGCCATCAGTCTAATGAAAGAATATGATATTGATGGTCTTGTGATTATAAACCAAGAGAATGTTGTGAAGGGAGTATTGACTGTAAAAGATCTCCTGCTTCCAATTTCAAGAATGGTAGAAAAGAAAGCTAAGTTCTACTTACAACTTGGGGGAGATGCCCAATATCTGAGTGACTTCAGCAGAGAAAGAATAATTGGGGATGTTAGAAAGTTTGTGGATAGGTATGAAGAAGTGCTTGGAAACGAGGGGATAATCTATCTAAACATTAGGCGTTTCCCAGAAAAACTCAGAGGAGTGCACTTATACCAAGCTAGAATGAGGTTGGTAACGGATAAAGGCCAATTTATGGCTACAGGAGAAACATGGGGAGCAATACAAGCTGTTCATGATGCTATTAGAGCAATAGAAAGGCAAATACTTCAAAAGATTGAATTACAAAGAAATGTGAAACATACTAGAAGATTTATAGAATATTTAGGCTTTTGAACTCTTCTTGCTTTTGTTTTATCTCTGAAATCTTCGCCTTTCAGGGTGGGAGGTCAGTGTTAAAAACTCTCTTTCAATGAGTGCCATTTGTTTTTCTGTTAGGGTTCTTGGATCTAAAATTAATATCAATAGTTTGTTTTTGCTTATTACCCTGTCTTTAAGACTAAATAAGAATTTACTTGCACTTTCAAACCCATTTTCTAGAACTAAATATTCAAAGGTATCGATGTAAACACTTTCGTATCCGTGTTCGAGATTTTTGGTTATTAAATCTATGAGTATATCCATCTTTGTGGGAGAAATGGGGTATATATGATCTTCTTTTTTGATAGAGTCCTCTTCTAGCTTGGTAACCCAATACACAAGACTATTTGTGGTTCTGTTTTTTGACAAATCTCGAGTTATCATAATAACGTTCTTCTCAAAGAAATCGGGGTAAGTTTGTTTTAATTCTTCCTTGTTTTTGAAGAGGAATGCTCCACTCATTTCTGGCGATTCTTTTTTGGGCACTTTTTCAAAAACTGCTCTCTTGGTGGGTGATATCACAAATTTTAACGCTCCAATCGCAGCCATAACCCTAAATAAGGCAGCAGCAAGAAATGCCATTGAGGCAAACCATCCAATATTTCTTGTAAATGGGTATGTGAGGTTGATAGCTCCTAAGAGGCCTAGACTCCATGGAAAGAGCTCCTCAATTGTATTCTTGGATATTATATAACTTCTCAAGACGTACCCTATATAAATCAAAGATATTCCAAGGGCAAAAGTGGGAAAAGATGTTTTAATCGTAAACGAATGCTCAAATCTATCAAAAAGCTCAGTTGCCAATAAGAAGACCCATATATATGCAGCAACAATGAATATTCCCAAAATCACAACGTCTTTGAACTCGCTTCTATTCTTCTTCAGCTGGATTCCTCCCCAAATCAGAAGAGCAGATATTAAGAAGGCTGGAATTACAGACATGACGTCATATGCCTCCGGTTTAATAAAAATGCCGAGAGGCGTTAAGATGTAGCTCTCCACCTCAAGGGCATTTATAAAGAAAGCTGTGGCTATTAATCCCCATCTTTTTTCTCTGGTTTTAATTGTTTTATAAGCTACGGCGAGGAAGAGTAACCACCGTGATATAAAATTAATATAAGAAACAATCCACATTCTTATCCCCTTTCGATTATCTCTTTTTCTTGCTTGGCGATTATCAAGGTGCTGGAAGGGACATTGTTATCGACTATCACTCCAGGGCCAATGAAGGAGCTGCTTCCTATTTTCCTACCGGGATATATTGTGACGTTTATTCCGGTCTTTACATTGTGACCTATTATTGCCCCAAGTTTTCTTCTTCCGCTATCTTCGAGTTTACCTTTTATTTCAACCTTTATATTTTTATTGTCATGTCGTAAATTGGCGGTGATTGTTCCAGCTCCTAGATTGCTGTTTTCTCCTATGATAGAATCCCCTACGTAGTTTAGATGAGGTGCATTGCTGTGATCCATTATTATTGAGTTCTTAATTTCGACTGCATTCCCAATGTGGCATTTGTCTCCAATGCTTGTGTAGGGCCTTATAAAGCAATTCGGGCCTATTTTTGAGTTCTTTCCAATTTTTACGGGCCCTATGATGTATACTCCGCTCCTAACGACTGTTCCCTCTCCAATTTCTACGGGAGGAAGAATGGTGGCCCCTTCCTCCACAATGCCCTTTATGCTGTGTCGGAGGTGGTTTTTGAGGATGTATTCATTTAGCTCTAAAAGGTTCCAGGGCCTTCCAATATCGTTCCAATAGCCTTTATAAACTGCATAGATGACTTTTTTTCCTTCTTTGATCATGAGGTTTATTGTATCTGTTATTTCATATTCGCCTCGTTGGCTTTGAGAAGTGTTTTCTATGAATTTAAAAACTTCCGGCTTGAAGAGATAAGCTCCTAGGTTTGCGTATCCTGAAACTGCTCCTGGTTTTTCTTTTACTTCTTCTACAAAGTCTCCTTCAACTTTGATCATGCCAAAGTGACTCAGATCTTTGAATTCTTTTACAAGTAAGGCAGCATCTGCATTACTTTTTCTAAAGGCTTGTAATAGGCCTTTTATCCCATCTCGTTCAAAGTATATGTCTCCGTTGACTGCTAAAAATTCCTTATCTTCTATGTATTCAATTGCAGAGTATATGGCTTTAGCTGTTCCTTCTCCCTCCACTTGTTCCACATAAGTTACTGGCTTTCCTTTGTACTCATCTCCTAAGTACTCCATCAGTTTCTCTTTTTGGTATCGTACAATTATTATGAATTCATCCACAAATGGGTAAAGATTTTCAAGTACATAGTCTATTATTGCCTTATTGGCAACTTTTAGCATTACTTTTGGTCTATCATCTGTGAGGGGTTTTAGTCTTTCTCCTTTGCCTGCGGCAAGTATGACACCTTTCACATTAACACCCCCAAGATAGAGGCTATTAATGCTATAAAACCAAAGAATATGCAAAATTTGGAAAAGTTAAGGCGTTTGGCAATTTTTAGCATAACGTCAATCATAAGCAAACTTACAATAAATGCACTGAATATTGATATTAAAGGTAGAGATATGTCTTCAGAACTCCTTGAAACTTCAGGGAATTCCAAGAACAATGCTCCAAGAATAGCTGGTACTGCCATTAAAAAACTAAATTCTACAGCTTTTTCCTGCTTTACCCCCAAAAGTAGCAGACTTCCTATTGTCATCCCAGATCTGGATATTCCAGGAACGACTGAAATCCCCTGAGCAATTCCGGCAACTATTGCATCAAATATTGTGACCTCATCTTTTTCTTTTTTAAGGCCCTTTTCAAGCCTTTCCAATGGAGTCTCTCGAGTTTTCTTTAAAATTATCCCAGTCAAAATGAGGGCTACACCAATTATCCCGTTTATTGTCTCAGCATTAAATGAAGATGCAAGCATTTTAAATGTTTTATAAAGAGGAAAACCTATTAAGGCTGTGAACAATGTAGAATAGAACAAGAACTTTTCTTTTTCTTCCCATCTAAATAAAATGAATTTAAACAGAATTTTGCCCAGCTCGTATCTAAATTTAAAAAACAGCGCCATTAAAGTCCCTAAGTGCAAAAGTAAGGAGTAAGAATAAGCTTCTTCAGGGGTGATTTTCAGGAAGTTGATGAACAACAACATCACTTGTCCGGAACTGCTTATTGGTAACCATTCTGTAATACCTTGAAATATTCCAATAAAAATAGCTTGGTAGTAATCCATGAGTATCACTAATAAAAATAACCAAAGTGTTGATAAATAAATCTTTCGTAACTTGGTTCTTCCTAGCTCGAAATGGTTCATCTTTCAAAAACACAAGTAAAAATTAAGAAAAAGAGTCCAAACTTTGGATCTTTGAGTGATCGAAAACTTGAATATTATCAAATAACTTCAGCGAAGGCGAATTTTCTCTTCACACTGTTAATGACAATCTCTACTTCGTCTCCAACCTTTGTGTTTGGGACGAATACTACAAATCCTTTAATTCTAGCTATTCCATCTCCGCCTTGGCCAATACTCTCAATTTTCACCTTGTATCTCTCCCCAACTTTAACTGGGGCTTCAAACCTTCTTCCACCAAACCTATCTCCATACATTTTCAACAATCTCCTTTCAAATTTTCAGCACTCTAAGAAGAGCGCCAAATTGACTTCTTTTCTTAGGTTTATAAAGGTTTGTATTACTGCTTACTTTTCTTTTTTCAAATATCATTATTCAAGGGGGAAAGACCAGTTTGAAAAGATAATAAACGTTAATGCTCCATATTGGACGTTAGGGTTATTAATTCTGTACTACTGTGGGTAATATATCATTAAAAATCAGCTTTTTACGTAACTTTTAGTTAAAAACAAGGTTTTTTATACCTTTGTTGTTAATTTAATTCTTTACAAAAGGCTTTTAAAACTAAAAATTGGATTATATATTGCTAATGACAAAAATAAGTGAGGATTTAGACTTAACCTAAAAGTTGGGGTGGGAAAAATGAGTTTCATTATTGCATTCATATGGTCGTTTGTGCTCTGGCTTGTACTTACTGCAGGTACAAGGGGAATGCTTTGGAGTGCAGAAGAGCTTATAGCAGGGATTATTTTTGCTTCAATTGTTGCGTTCTCTACTAGAAACATCATAGGTGAGAAAACAACGAGATTCTTAAATCCTCTCAGATGGTTTGGTTTTGTAGTGTATGCAATGGGTCCCCTTTTCTGGGGAATGGTGAAAGCTAATCTTGATGTTGCTTACAGGGTTATTACTGGCAAAATAAAGCCAGGAATAGTTAAAGTCCCAGTGGATTTGGAGAATGATGCCCAATACACTATTCTAAGCAATTCAATTACGTTAACTCCAGGTACATTGACGATTGATGCGTGCCCTGAGGAAAAGGCCCTTTATGTTCATTGGATACATGTGACGGAAGAAGAGCCAAAAACCTCAGAAATTGTTGCAGGTTCATTTGAAAAATGGGCGAGGAGGTTAGGGAAATGATTTTCTCTGAGTTCTTTTATGGGATGATAGGGGTAGCTCTTGCAGGATTTGTAACATTGGCTCGTGTGATGTTGGGCCCAAGTGTTCCAGATAGGGTCGTTGGGGTAGATACTTTAAATACCCTCATAGTAGCAGGAATGATACTTCTAGGAGCGGCTTATGATAGAGTGATTTACATTGATATTGCGATAGTTTATGCTCTTCTCAGCTATATAGGAACTTTGATTATTGCTAAATACCTCCAGGAGGGATTAGAATGATTGAGATTATTATTTATGCTTTCCTTGCCGTAAGCGTCACCTTCAACATACTGGGAAGTTTATCCCTTCACAGATTTTCAGATGTGTATACGAGACTCCATGGAGCAACGAAGTGTACTACATTTGGGACAATATTTGTGGTGTTTGCTGTTGTTCTACATTCTATTTGGCAGTTAAGAGAAACAAATAATCCAAAATACCTTCAAATGGCTCTTCACAGTATAGTTGCGCTGATAGCGCTGATGTTAACTAATCCCACTGGTGCTCATGCAATAGCAAAAGCTGCTCATCTTAGTGGCTACAAGCCTGCCAAAGCTGTCATTGATGCGTATGAGCGGAAAATCAGGGGTGAAGCGCAATGAATGTACTCACTGTTGACATGATGATTCAGGTGGCTTTGTTACTTGGTATATTGGTTTCCTCCTATTGGATGATAACTACAAGGGATCTACTTTCAGCAGCTTTGGCATCTACTGTTATGAGTCTTCTTCTTAGCTTAGAGTTTTACATGCTTCATGCTCCTGATGTGGCAATAGCAGAAGCTGCAGTAGGGGCGGGAGTAGTTACTGCAATAGTTGTTTATGGGATATCAAAAACAGAGAGATGGGAGCGTGAGGGGCCATGAAAACGACTTTTGGGGCACTTTCATTGATCTTTATTTTGGGTGTCCTCTTGGTAGTTGCTAACCCGAATTATGGTTTGAAATTTGGCTTAGGGGAAGGAAATTGGGAGGAATATAGGTATACTGACCAGTATTACATAGAACATGGGGTTGAAGAAGTTGGTGGAACTAATATTGTAACCGATATTGTCTTTGATTACAGAGGATACGACACTTTAGGAGAGGCCACTGTTCTTTTTACATCAATAGCAGGTGCAGTTGCATTACTTAGGAAATGGAGGGGAGAGGAATGAGGCCCCAGAATTCTGATATGGGACTTATAGTCAAGACGATGGCAAGGGCCACTATACCTTTAATTGGAATATTTGGTGCTTATGTAATTGTTCATGGTCACATAACACCAGGTGGAGGATTTCAAGGTGGAGCAACTATAGCAGGAGCTGGAGTCCTTTTCCTTGTAGCATTTGGGCTCAGTGAGGCAAAAGAGAAGATTAATAAGAATTTTTATTCAGTGCTGGAAGGTATTGGCGGCTTAGTATTCTTAACAGCTGGAATGCTTGGTCTTGGCGTAGTATTTTTCTACAATGTACTGTGGCACAAGGGGCCAGTTTTTAACGGTGAAGCCGGAACCCTTCTTTCAGCAGGTTATTTGCCAATAATGAACCTTGCAGTTGGGTTGAAAGTATATACCGGATTAGTTAGTGCGTTATTCGCGATTGCTTTGTTTAGGAGGTGGAAAAAGTGATAGCATTCCAGTTTGTGACTGCATTCCTCATGATCTTCATGGGACTCTATGCATTTTTGTACAAAAGGAACCTCATCAAGTTGATCTTAGCATTAAACTTAGTGGATGCGGGGATTCATCTATTACTCATAAGTTTAGGATATCGCTTGGAGAATGGTCTCCTTCCAACAGCTCCAATATATACAGGATATGAGACTTTAAAGGGTACTCCAATGGTAGGCCCAATCCCACAGGCTTTGGTACTTACTAGCATTGTTATTGGGGTTTGTGTACTTTCCCTCGCAATGGCGTTGACGGTTAATGCTTATCAACAGTATGAAACCTTAGACGTGAGCAAACTAAGGAGGTTGAGAGGATGAATGTCCTTCCATGGGTTATAATAACCCCATTATTTGGAGCGTTTTCTATGCCAGTAATTAGTTTATTGGGAGGGAAATTTAGAGGACACTGGGCAGTGATAGTGAGTGGGCTCACATTGGGAATTGCTGCAAAAGTTTTCTACACTATCTGGAAGAGTAATGAAATACTTGTTTACACTTTAGGAGATACAAACCCAATTGGGAATGGTGTCAAGTTTCCAATCAGAATCATATGGGAAGTAGACTTATTTGGAGCGTTGCTCGCATTAACAGTAACATTTGTTAGTTTTCTAGCTATACTCTACTCTTTAGAGTATATGAAGCATGATACTGGCTTGGACAAATACTATGCCTTAACACTCGTTTTAGAACTTGGAATGATTGGGATAGTGATTACTGGGGACATTTTCAACTTTTACGTGTTCCTTGAGATAATGAGCATAGCCAGTTATGCATTAGTGGCATTCAGAAATGATACTTGGGAAGGAATTGAAGCAGGAGTTAAATATATGTTTGTAGGCTCTCTTGCAAGTTCTTTTATTCTACTTGGAATTGCTCTTTTGTATGGACAGTATGGAACACTTACGATGGCTTACTTGGCAATGAAAATAGCTGAAAATCCAACCCTTATAAGCAAGGTAGCTCTTGCTTTTTTGGTTGGAGGGTTATTATTCAAGAGTGGTGCAGTTCCAGTTCATATGTGGCTTTCTGATGCTCATCCAGCAGCTCCAAGTTCTATTTCAGCAATGCTTTCTGGACTTGTTATAAAGGCAGGCGGTGTTTATGCTATAGCAAGGATAATCTTTGGAATCTTTAACCCGGGATTACATAGTTATCTTAAAGCATTTGATATGCCTGCCCTTAATTTGAACACTCTTGGATGGATAATAATATTCTTTGCTTGCTTGACATTGGTTATTGGAAATGCAATGGCAGTGGTTCAGAATGATATGAAAAGACTTTTTGCTTTTTCGAGTGTGGGTCAAATTGGGTACATTCTTCTCGGATTTGGAATTGGTATAGTAGCATATGGTGACAAAATAGGAGAAATCGCTTTGACTGGGGCTGTGTATCATATAGTTAATCATGCTGTCATAAAGGGTCTGCTCTTTTTCATAGCTGGAGCTGTTATTCATCAAGTTGGGACAAAGAACTTAAATGAACTTAGTGGATTGGCGAGGAGAATGCCGTTCACAACTCTCTCATTTATCATAGGAGCAGCTGCGATAATAGGACTTCCCCCATTAAATGGTTTTGCAAGTAAGTGGCTCATATATGAGAGTTCTGCAATGTATAACCCAATCTTGGCGGTGATTGCAGTAATCGGCACTGTGTTTTCATTGGCAGCTTACACAAGGGTGTTGTTTACCTTCTTAGGCGTCGAAAGTGAGAAGGTTAAAATGGTAAAAGAGCCTGGAAATGCAATGATTGTTCCAATGCTGGTGTTAGTTATAATTATACTTGTAATGGGCATTTTGTCGTGGCAAATAAGTGACAAGATAATGCTGCCCACAGCAAAAATGCTAGAGCAGCTCAATGGGGAATACATAATGGCACTTTTAAAGTTCATAGGGGGTGGGTGATGTGTTTGGTTATTGGGATGCCCTTTACTTCATTTATGCTTTTATCATTGGATTATTAATCAGCTACTTACTAATGAAATGGGCTGAGAAGGCAAGCGTTGGTACTAGGAAGGAAGGGGATGGGTCTAAGATTTATATAAGTGGTGAAGATCAGGACAAGGTTATCCCTCAATTTGAGCATCTTCAAGGATATTTCACAGGAAGACATGTCATGTGGGGCTTCATTAGAGGAATAAACAAGATGTTCTTGACATTTAGAAGGGAGCATACTGGATTATTGACAGATTATGTTAGCTACCTACTGATCACTGTAGCGATAGTGCTGGGGGTCATGGTTATTTGGGGGTGAGGAGATGAGCGAGAGGAAAATTCTTGAAAGAAGAATATCAAAGCTTTGTAAATATCTTGGAAGGTCACCATGGGTATTTCATGTTAACAGCGGTTAGTGTAATGGATGTGATATTGAAATAATCGCCGCATTAACCCCACGATATGATGCCGAAAGGTTCGGTGTTAAGTTGGTAGGTACGCCAAGGCATGCAGACATTTTACTCGTTACCGGGCCAATAACTGACCAAAGTCTTGAGAGAGTTAAGTTGATTTATGAACAGACTCCAGATCCCAAAGTTGTGGTTGCTATTGGGGCCTGTCCCACAGGAGGGAGTGTATTCTTTGAGAGTCCCTTCACGAATGCTCCTCTTGATAGACATATCCCTGTAGATGTTTTTATTCCTGGATGTCCTCCAAGGCCCGAGGCAGTTTTATATGGGGTAGTCTTGGGCCTAGAGAAGTTTATAAAGAAGATAGAAGGTGAGAAAGAATGACTCCAGAGGAATTAATTAAGAGGATTAAAGAGAGATTTGAAGTTGAAATTTACACTTCACAAACTAAAACTCTTCATCCACGAGAGAGAATTTGGATCGAGGTTAGTAGGAATGACTTTAAGGAACTTATGAAGTATTTCCAAGAAATAGATCCTCATGCCCAGTTTTCAATAATAATCGGGGAGGATAGAGGAGATCATTTAAGTGCTACATATCATTTGGAACTTTTCTGTGAAAATAGTCCGAGCCTTTCAGTTGCAGTAATTACCTCATGTCCAAAAGAAGATCCTAAGATACCATCTCTGGGGGATGTGTTTCCAAGTTCAGTTCCATATGAGAGAGAGAATCAGGAGTTTCTTGGCATAATATTTGAGGGTATACCAGATCCAAGAAGACTTTTCCTTCCAGATGATTTTCCAGAGGGAATCTATCCACTAAGGTTGGATGAAAAGGGAATAACACCAGAAATGGTAAAAAACGCAGGTCATCCCTACAAAATTAAGAAGGAGGGTTCAAAATGAACAGTAGAATTGAATATTGGGTTAAAATTCCTATTGGACCAATTCACCCAGCACTGGAGGAGCCAGAGAAGTTCATCATAACCCTTGACGGCGAGCGTATTATACATGTTGATATTAAGCTTGGTTATAATTTGAGAGGTCTTGAATGGATAGCTATGAGAAGAAACTACATCCAACTGCTTTATTTAGTTGAAAGAATTTGTGGGATATGTTCTTTTTCTCACAACCACACTTACACCAGAGCTGTTGAAGAAATGGCTGGTATTGAAGTGCCTGAAAGGGCAGAATACATCAGAGCAATTATTGGAGAATTGGAGAGAATCCACTCACATCTACTCAATCTCGGAGTAGTTGGCCATGCAATAGGATATGACACGGTTCTCCATCTAAGTTGGCTTGCTAGGGAAAGAGTAATGGACATCTTAGAGGCAATTGGTGGGAACAGGGTAAACTATGCTATGAACACTATTGGAGGGGTTAGAAGAGATATAGAAGAAAAACACAAAAGAATGATTCTTGAGATGATAAGGTATTACCGCGAGGAAGTAATGCCAAAGGTAGAGGAAATCTTCCTTTATGATCCTACAGTAGAAGCTCGTTTGAGAGATGCGGGGGTTATTCCAAAGAGAATTGCACTTGAGTATAGTGCTCAAGGGCCAACAGCAAGAGGGAGCGGTATTAAAAAAGATGTGAGGTATAATGAGCAGCTTGGTGTTTACCCAGAGTTGGGAATTAGGCCCATAACTCCAAAGGAGTTTACGGGAGTAATTAAGGGAGATGTTTTTGACAGAATGGTTGTTAGAGTTGGTGAACTCTGGCAGAGCATGGAGATCATAGAGAAAGCTTTTGATCAAATGCCTGAGGATAAAATAAAAACGTTTTCTAAGGACAATGTAGCATTAGCTAAATTAAAAAAAGCTGAAGGAGCTGGAATTGGCAGATATGAAGCTCCTAGGGGAGAAACTATTCACTATGTAAGGGCAAACCCTGGAACTGATGGACCTGCAAAATGGAAGGCAAGAGAACCTACTTTTCCGAACTTGTTTGCAGTTGCGAGAGCTTTGGTGGGAGAACAGCTTGCAGACGTGCCAGTAGCAATAGCATCAATTGACCCATGCTTGAGCTGTACTGATAGAGTTGCTATCATAGACTCAAAAACGGGCAAAAAGAAGGTATTGACTGAAAAGGATTTGCTCAAAGCCTCAATAGAAAAGACAAAAGAAATTAACCCAAATATAAAGGCAAAGCCTGAAGCAGTAGGAGGTATATGTGGAGGTGTGAGACTATGAACGTTCTGTGTACTACTGTGGGGTTAATTGCTATTTATCTTTACGTCTCTTTCGTTTCCCTTGTATGGGATGGTTTAGACAGAAGATTAGTTGCCAGAATGCAAAGAAGGGTGGGTCCTCCCCTGCTTCAACCTTTCTATGATTTCTTAAAACTTGTTAGTAAAGAATCAATAATCCCAAGGGATTCCAATAAGATGTTTGAAGCTTCTCCAATCCTAGCGTTAGCTGCATCAATAACCCTTTTAGCATACACTCCGATTGGATTTGGTCCAATTCTTGCCACAAAGGGAGATGTACTTGTATTTATCTATCTCCTTGCATTAATAGCTTTCATAAGAGTAATTGGTGCAGTAAGCTCAGGCTCTCCATATGCTCAAATAGGGGCTCAAAGAGAAGTTATTATGCTAGCCTCAAGAGAAGCACCAATGATGCTTGGGCTCTTTGCAATATTGTGGCGTTTGGCCAAACTTGATGTAGAAAGACCTTTTAGTCTTGAGACACTTTACCAGCACAATATATGGGAAATTGGAACTCCATTGACAATTGTAGGCAGTTTAGTTCTTTTAATAGTGTTTGTCTTTTGGCTTGCAAGTGAGATTGAAGTTGGTTATTTCAATATTCCTGAGGCAGAAACGGAGGTTGCAGAAGGACCTATGGCAGAATACAGTGGTAGACACTTGGCATTGTTTAAACTAAGCAATTCATTAAAAGAGTATGCAAGTGCCAGTTTAGTAGTGGCAATGTTCTTCCCGTGGGGACTCAGTCAATACTTAGGAATAAGTGGTATAGAAGCTATGCTGGTGGATTTAGTCTTTCACACAATAAAAGTCTTTATGATACTCTTTGTTAGCATGAGTCTATTCAGGGCCATTACAGGAAGACTTAGAGTGACTCAAGCTGTTAATTTGTTCTGGAGCAGAATACTGTCTGCAAGCATAATAGGGGCAATATTATTAGTGATAGACATCTTGGGGGTGATTGGATGAAAGTTCCTCCAACACTCTCAGTAGTTTTAAGAAACCTCTTTAAAAACCCAGCTACAAACCCGTTTCCCAAAAGTGAGCCTGTTCCCATTCCTGAAGGTTTTAGGGGAAAACTGGTATATCACGTTGACAAGTGTATCGGGTGTAAATTGTGTATGAATGTATGCCCGGCGGGAGTATTCGAGTACGTCCCAGAAATAAAGAAAGTAACGCTTTGGTTAGGGAGATGTGTTTTCTGTCAGCAGTGTGTAGATGTATGTCCCGTAAATGCTTTAGAGATGAGTGATGAGTTCCTCTTGGCTACTTATGATAAATGCGATGATAACCTAAGGTGGCTCAAAAATGAAGAAATTGAAGAGATGATCGCTCAAAAGAGCGGGAAAACAAAGAAATATCGTATAATTGCAGAAAAGTGTAAAGGTTGTACTTTGTGTGCAAGAAACTGCCCTCAAAATGCTATTGAAGGAGCTCCTAGAGTAGTTCATAAAATTAACCCCGAGAAGTGTATTGGATGCGGTATTTGTGCTACAATATGTAAGTTTAGCGCAATAGAAGAGTACGAAGAGTGATTTTTTCTTTTATTTATGTTAATTTTTCAGGTAGCCCTTAACTTGTGTACATTTATGATTATTGTTCTTGTGATTTCTTACTTTACTGATCAATTTAGTTCATTATTGTTAGAATATGTTTCATTTTATGTAAAAAGTTGTCACTTTTATATTTGTCAAATTTCATGTTTTTAACCTTTCGTTAAAGAAATATATTTAATAGGATTTGGATAAGCGAATAATGGAATTAGCTTGAAATACGCTCCTAAAAAGGTTTAGAACCTAAAGCTGAGGTGAGAAAATGTCCTTTACAACATCTTTCCTTTGGTCGTTAATTGTGTACCTTGTTTTGACTGCAGGTTCGGGCAGTATTTTACTATGGAGTCCAGAAGAGCTAATAGCTGGCATTGTAATAGCAGCACTAATAGGCTATGCTACGAGAAATATAATGAGTGAAAGGCTGGATTATTTCTTTAATCCAAAGAGATGGGTGCTTTTCATTATATATGCTTTAGGACCATTTTTCCTTGCTATGGCAAGAGCAAACCTTGACGTCGCATATAGAGTTATTACCGGTAAGATAAGACCAGGGATTGTCAGAATTTCTCCAAACCTAACTAGAGATGAAAGCAGAACCCTCTTAGCAAACTCAATAACTCTAACACCGGGAACATTCACTCTAGAGATCGATGAAGAGGGTAATTTCTATGTTCATTGGATTAATGTACCTCCCGGAAAAGAAAAACCAACTCCTGAAGAACTTTGTGGATATTTACCAAAGTGGGCAAGGAGGATTGGAGAATGACACCTGAAAGTATATTTATGGTTGCAATGGTGTTTCTCTTCATTTCAGCTACACTAACTATGATAAGAATGCTGATTGGACCAACCATCCCTGATAGAGCAGTGGCATTGGATGCTCTAACAACAACAACTGCTGGAGCCATGGTTCTTTATGGAATTATCACAAAACAGGCAGTCATGATTGATGTTGCTCTAGTTTACGCAGTTCTTAGTTATATTGCAACCCTTTACATAGCCAGATATCTAGTAAAGAAGAGGGTGGGATTGGCATGATTGAGTGGCTATTGTTAGTCTTACTCGCAATTGGAGTTTCATTCAATCTTCTAGCAAGCATTGGGATCCTGAGATTTCCTGATGTTTATACAAGGATTCATGCTTCTACAAAGTGTACAACATTTGGGACTATATTCATAGTTCTTGCTGCAGTTACTTATTCAGGATACAATTGGAGACTCACTCGTGACGTTGCATGGGTCACAATGGGGGTGCACTCTGCACTAGTACTGATATTCTTAGTATTAACAAATCCAGTAGGAGCTCATGCATTGGGTAGAGCTGCCAGAAAATCAGGCATAAGGCCACATAGAGCAGTAATAGATGAATTGGAGGGGAGATTATGATCAATGAAACATTTTTTTGGACTATTCAAGTACTAATTGCTATAGCTTTGCTTGGAAGTTCAATAGCAGCCATTAGATTCAAGAACTTAATCTCGGCAGTAATTGCAATGGCAGTTTTTAGCTTAGCACTCTCTGTGGAGTTCTATGTTTTACAAGCTCCTGATGTGGCAATAGCAGAGGCCGGTGTGGGGGCTGGACTAACAACAGCAATGTACCTATTGGCTATAAGAAACACTACTGACGAGGAGGTGGTAGAATGAGAAAAGCATTAGGCCTTTTTGCGTTTTTAGCGTTTGTGTTATTCTTGTTTGCAGCTACTATCAGTTTAAGACCTTTTGGAGAGCCCCCACATGCAGAAATGGACTCTTACTTCATAGAACACGCTCAGGAGGAAGCTTCAGCTAACAACGTTGTTACGAGTGTCGTGTTTGATTATAGAGGTTTCGATACTCTGGGAGAAGCCACAGTTCTGTTTACTGCAGTTTCTGGAGTTCTAATGGCACTAAGACATTATGGGGGGAAGGAAAAATGACAACTACCATTATAAAAACAACTACTAGGCTTTTAGCTCCATTAATCCTTGTGTTTGGATCATATATTATCCTACACGGACATTTAACTCCAGGTGGTGGTTTCCAGGGTGGAGCCGTCTTTGCAAGTGGTTTGATATTGCTGATAGTGGCCAATGTTAGGGATAAAGTTCAAAAATTATTTGAAAAAACTCCATTAACCCAGCTGGAGAGTCTTGGTGCTCTTGGGTTTTTGGGTATTGGTCTCTTAGGCCTAATGAGTTACACTTTCCTAAAGAATGCAATAGCGAACAGTGGATTCCTCTTTGGAGGTACAACACCTCAAGGGATAAACCCAGGATACTTGAATACAGGTGGAACATTGTCATATCTCAACATCTTTGTTGGAACAAAGGTCTTGGCAGGCCTTACTAGCATCGTACTAATCTTCTTCTTAATCCTAAGGAGGGAGAGAGATGAATGGTAGTCTCTTTGTAAACTTTCCTTTCATAGTAGTTGCACTCTTACTTGCACTGGGGTTTTACACAATTGGCTTTAAGCGAAATCTCATAAAAGTGATCATTGGAGTGGAGATTTTAGAAGGAGCAGTGAACATGTTTATTGTGGCTTTGGGATATGTAAAGGGAGGTTATGCACCAATATATACCCAAGCCCCACAAGAAGCAGTGGGGAAAATGGTTCTGCCAACACCTCAAGCATTGACTCTAACGAGCATTGTTATCGGTGTTGCTGTAACTGCTTTGATGTTAGCTTTTGCAGTTAATATTTACAGACACTATGGAACCTTAGATGTTACAAGAGTAAGGAGGTTGAGAGGATGATTGAACACTTGCCCGCTTTGATGGTAGCACTTCCGCTTTTTGGAGCATTTATAGCACCACTTTTCAAAAAGCACTACAAGGGAGTCTCAATCTGGGCTATCTTCATAACTGGTATAAGTGTAGTACTCTCTCTCCTGCTGATGAAGGAAGTAGTTACTAACGGAATAATAATGTACGTCTTTGGTGCAGACAAACCAACATTGGTGTTGCCTTCCGGTTATGCTGTTCCCATAAGAATTATGTTTGAAGTAGATGCAATGGGGGCATTTATGGCAATTTCTGCTACTTTAATGAGTTTCGTTGGAGCTATCTATTCATATAGTCACGTTAAAAAAGATACAGGTTTGGAAAAGTACTATGCACTGTTAATGCTCTTAGAAGCTGGAATTTTGGGCATGGTGCTTACTGGAGATCTGTTTAACCTCTTTGTATTCCTTGAAATAGCAGGAATAGCAGGTTCGGCCTTAGTAGGGTTTAGGAACTACCGTGGTGAGGCCAGTGAAGCAGGAATTAAATATCTGATGGTTAGTTCAGTGGCTTCTCTAATGGTGCTCTTTGCCGTAGGTATTTTCTACGGTCAGTACGGTAACTTAAATCTTGCATATATAGCAAAAAATGTTTCCTTCAATATGGTTGATATGATAGCACTTGGTTTGTTGTTTGCATCATTTGCAATGAAATGCGGTGCAGTGCCCATGCATTACTGGGTACCAGATGCCTATACGGAAGTCCCAGCCGGAATAAACCCACCTTTGCTGGTAGCGACATATGCAAGCCTTTATGCCCTATTCAGAGTAAGCTTCACCCTATTCGCAAATGTTGTAATAGACCTCGCTAGAGTAGGGTGGATAATGTCAATTCTCGGAGTGCTTACAATGTTCATTGGAGTTACAATGGCCCTTATACAAAAAGATGTCAAGAGATTAATGAGCTATCATGCTATTTCCCAGACAGGGTACATGTTATTGGGTGTGGGTGTTGGATTGACAGTGTTACACGATCCCAGCAAACTGGCGGAATTTGGAAGGGATGCAATGGCAGGAGGAGTTTTTCACATAATAAACCATATTATCTATAAGAGTTTGCTTCTAATGACAGCTGGAGCGTTATTCTATGTGACTGGAACCAGAAACCTTAATGAAATGGGAGGACTAGCGAGAAAAATGCCCATAACTACCATAAGTTTTATGGTCGGAGCGGCAGCAATATCTGGTCTACCCCCATTCAACGGTTTTGCAAGCAAATTTTTGATATATGAAACTTCATACAGGCTAAATCCCCTCCTTACGGTATTTGCTATGGTTACTAGTGTCCTAACACTTGCATCATTCGTCAAGGTCTTTGCATCGGCGTTTTTAGGCCCACCATTAGAAAAGTTTGAGAATAAGAGAGAGGTGCCTAAGCCAATGATAGTGGCAATGCTTATCCTAGCGGCTCTTTGTATACTATTCGGTCTCTTTCCAAACGTAGTACTGGATAAACTTGTCTATCCAGCGGTTGATGCCTTAATCAACTTTGCTCAATATCACAGCTGGGGTGGTCTGGCATGAGCTTCACATTAACTACTCCCTCAGGATTTTGGAACCCCTTGTTCTGGGTAATATTCCTAGCGTTATTTGGACTAATAGCCTACTTGATCTATTCGAGGGGTAATCCCTCATACAAGAAAGAAAGCGATCAAGTGAGACCTTATTTGAGTGGTAACATCGAACCAGCAAAAGAGAAAGTCCAAGTAAAGGCAGGTGATATTTACTGGGGATTCATAGAGGCCTTAAAAGGTTATTACAAGATCCTTGAAGCTATCCATACTGGAGATATAAGAGACTACATCCTCTGGTATCTAGGTGTTGGGGCCATAGTAACATTTATACTAATTGGAGGGGTGTGACATGGGAAAATTAACCTCATTTAAGCGCTCTCTTTGGGTTTTCCATGCTTCAGGAGGGTCATGTAATGGATGCGATATCGAGATAATTGCAGCATTAACCCCGCGATACGATGCTGAAAGGTTTGGAATAAAACTTGTTGGGAGCCCAAGGCATGCTGACGTGCTTTTGGTAACGGGGGCAATCCCTAGAGACTTTGCTGATAAGTTAAGACGTATTTACGAACAAATGCCGGATCCAAAAGCAGTTATAGCGGTAGGAAATTGTGGCACTAGTGGAGGGGTTTTCTATGACTCATACAATATAGTTGGTCCGATAGATGAAATAATCCCAGTAGATGTCTATGTTCCAGGGTGTCCTCCTAGACCAGAGGCTATAGTGGATGCAGTTGTGAAAGCGTGGCTTAAACTTGAAAAACTTGAAAAACAATTGGAGGGGAAGGAAGAATGACATTAACTGCTGAGGAGATCTTTGATAAACTAAAAGAGAAACTTGGAGATGCTATATTAAACTACGAGTTCAAAGAATATAAAATGGGAGTCAAAAGGCCTAGAACCTACAAAGAGGTTTGGATGGAGATAGATAAGAATGCCTTCAAGAAGGTAGTTGAGACAATATTTGAGATAGATTATCCTCATTTACACTTTATAACAGGCGGGGACATTGGAGAAGTTATACAAATGATTTACGCATTTGGACTTTTCCATAGGCATCCTTGGAGTGAAGTGAGCATAGTTCTAAAATTTGATCTACCAAAGAACGAACTTGTTTTACCAACAATCACAGATCTTATGCTGGGAGCTGAAACCAATGAAAGGGAAATCAGAGAAATGTTGGGTATTGAATTTGATGGTCTCAAAAACAAGAGACATCTTTTCTTGCCAGACGACTGGCCGGAAGGAAAGTACCCTTGGAGAAGAGATGAATATGGTGTTGATGACATGATTAAACACACTCACAAAAGCGTTAAAGATATAAGAGAAGAGCGAGGTGAGCAAAGTGGCTAAAACAACCTATTATGTTCCTATTGGTCCAATTCATCCTGCCTTAAAGGAGCCGATTAGGGTTGAAGCAGAAGTTGAAGGAGAAAAAATAGTCAAAGTTGACGTAAAGAGAGGCTTTGCCCACAGAGGAATAGAATACATGGGTATGAAGAGAAATGCAATACAAACCCTCTATCTCTCAGAGAGAATATGTGGAATATGCTCAATTTCTCACCCCTATGCATTTGTAATAGGGAGTGAAAAAGCCCTTGGAATTGAAGCTCCTCCTAGAGCCCAATACATAAGACCCATAATAGCGGAACTTGAAAGGATACACTCACACATTCTTTGGATTGGAGTTATAGCTCACGAAATTGGCTTTGACTCTCTGCTCTTTTGGACATGGAAGGGAAGAGAAAAAGTTCTAGATGTCTTAGAGCTCATCACCGGAAACAGGATAAATTACGCTATGTACATGATAGGTGGAGTAAGGAGAGATCTAAAAGAGAGTCACATAAAGGCCTTGAGGGATATGATAACATACTATTGGGAGTTCACTGAGCATATGAAAGAAGTTTTCCTATCTGATCCAGTTTATAAAGCGAGGACTAGAGGGGTAGCGCAGGTTCCAAAGGACATGGCTCTTAAATTAAATCTCGTAGGCCCAACAGCGAGGGCTGCTGGGTTGAGGATGGATATCAGGCAAGACATTCCTTTCGATGCTTATGCTGATATGGACGTAAAAGCAGTAGTGCCCCAGGACATTGTGGGTGAAGTTAGAGGAGACGCTTATGACGCTACTATGGTTAGAATCTACGAAATAGAGCAGAGTCTTGATATAATAGAATACTGTATCGACAATCTTCCTGAAGGGAGAATCCTAGCTATTCCCAACTACATTGCTCTTTTGAACAAGATTAAGAAAACAGCAGGAGAGGCCATAGGTGCTCATGAGGCTCCCAGAGGGGAGGTTGTACACTACCTTAAATATGATGGAACTAGAGATGGACCGTCAGTTTGGAAGGTTGTAGCACCAAGTTACAACAATATTAACAGCTGGGGGTATTGTCTCTTAGGAGCTGAAGTAGCGGATATCCCAGTTGTAGTAGCATACATTGATCCATGTTTGTGCTGTAATGATAGAGTAGCGGTTGTAAGAGATTCAACAGGTAAAATGTTGGATTACTCCTTCATTCACAAGAAAGCTGTTGAAAAAACAAGAGCACTAGAAAAAGAACTGGGGGTGAGAAAATGACCCCTGAAACTATCTTTTATGCAGTGGGAATGCCTATCATTGGAGTATTTCTTGGACTAGTTTACAAAGGTATCGATAGGAGAGTTTCTGCCAGAATGACATCTAGAATAGGACCACCAATAAGACAGCCTTTCTGGGATGTTGGGAAGCTACTCCTTAAAGAGACCATAGTTCCAGCGAATGCTGTAAAGTGGATTTTCAATGCAATGCCGATATTAGCATTAGCATCTTCAATGACACTCCTCCTTTATATTCCGTTTGGTATCATTAAGGCACCCTTGGAAGGTTATGGAGATTTAGTGGTAATACTCTACCTCTTAACACTTCAGGCCCTTGCAATGGCAATCGGTGGGTTTGCCTCAGGGAGTCCTTTTTCCTCAGTTGGAGCACAGAGAGAAATGGTCTTAATGATGAGTTATGAGATGCCTTTTGCAATAGTAATAACTGGATTTGCCTTAATATACAAGAGCTTTTCATTGAGCACTATAGCTTCAACACCTGTATGGACTATTGTAGGTCCATTAGGGGGTATAGGAGTCTTTTTGCTTTTAATAGCCTTCCTCCTAGTAACGCCAGCAGAACTTGCAAAACTTCCCTTTGATATAGCAGAAGCAGAAACAGAAATAGCTGAGGGTATGCTTGCGGAATATAGTGGAAGGAACCTAGCTTTGTTCTACCTTTCAGATGCAGTAAGAGGCTTTGCAATGATGGCCATAGAAGTAGTACTATTCATACCATTCACATTAAGTTACTTGTTTGGCCTAAATCTCTCAGGAGCAACGCTTTACATAGTCGAGGGGCTTTGGTTCCTCTTCAAAGTGCTACTATTCTATGTGTCTGCAGTGACTTTGGTTAGAACATCTTTTGCGAGATTCAGAATTGAACAAGCTTCAAGGTTATTCTGGGTTTACGTGAACATAATAGGCTTGCTTGGATTGCTCTTAATATGGTTGGAGGTGATGTGAAATGCCAACAAAAGCAATGTTTCTTATGATAAAACAGGCGCTTCAAAAGCCTTTCACCAATCCTTTCCCTGTAAAACATGCCCCTGTAAATGTTACTGCACTTATTGAGAAGGTGCAGAAGGGAGAAGTGCAGATATATCCTCCAATTCCGATTCCCGAGGAGTTTAGAGGGAAGATTCATTATGATCCTGAGAGATGCATCGGATGCAGGTTCTGTATTACTGTTTGTCCAGCAAACGCTATGGAGTGGATACCTGAACTCAGGAAAATAAGGCATTACGTTTCAAGATGCATGTTCTGTGCTTTGTGTGTGGATGTTTGCCCCGGTAAGAAGTTTCCGGGAGAGGAAAAACCAGTAAAGGCTCTTTCGATAAGTGAGGACTTCCTACTAGCAGACTATGACAAATATAGTGACAATTTAATAGAAGAACCACCTGAAGCTAAGGAGAAAGGTCTTTAACCTCTTTTACTTTATTATTTATCATGATAGTTGTGGGTACATGTGGGTTTTGTGAAGCAAGAAAGAAATACTTTCAAGATTTTAAGAGTGTGGAAGTCCAACAGAGTTTTTATAGAGTTCTCCAAGATAAAACTCTACAAAAATGGAGAGATGAATCCCCAGAAGATTTTATATTCTCAATTAAAGCTTTTCAAGGTATTACTCACCCATCCACTAGCCCAACATGGCGAAGGAGTAATATTTCACCTTCTAAAGAGGTTGGCTTTTTAAAGCCTACTCAAGAGGTGTTCAAATATTGGGAAATCACTCTCCACGAAGCAAAAATATTAGGAGCAAAGTTTGTTTTAATCCAGCTTCCTAAGGGATTCAAAGAAAGTGAAGAAAGTTTTAACAATGCTGAGAAGTTTTTTACACAAATAGAGAGAGGTGATTTTGAAATTGCAGTAGAACTAAGGGGATGGAGTGAAAAAGGGATAAAAGAATTTGTTAGAGAGTTTGATCTCATTGACGTTACAGACCCTTTGGTAAGAGAACCCCTTCACGTTGGGGAGACCAATTATTACCGTCTTCATGGTACTTATGAAAAGAGAAAGATAATTTACAAGCATAAATACAGCCAAGAGGAGTTGCAAGGAATAGCAAAGAAAGTAAAAGATTGGAATAAAAAAGAAAGCTATGTTTACTTTAATAATGCCTATATGTGTGAGGATGCAAGGAGCTTCATTCAAACCCTGGCTTTCTGATCTTTATAACTTCCATATTGATGAGATTTGGTGGGATTTCTCCCTTAGCAAATGCAATCAGATTCTCTGCAACCAATCTCGCCATCCCCTCTCGAGCTTCGTAGGTTGCACTCCCTATATGGGGTGCTAAAACTACATTTTTTAGGATGAAAAGTTCTCTGTCATAATACGGTTCTTCTTCAAATACATCCAAGCCTGCTCCAGCAATCCAGCCTTCTTTTAACGCTTTGACTAAAGCTTTGGTATCAACTATCGCTCCTCTTGCCGTATTGACAAGTATTGCATTGGGCTTCATAAGCTGAAGTTCTTTTTCCCCTATCATGTGATAGGTTTTCTTTGTGAGAGGAACGTGAATACTTATAAAATCGCTTTTTTTGAGGAGAGTCTCAAAGTCCACATAATCTGCGCCAATTTCTTTTTCTGGTTCAGTTTTACGAGTTCTTGAATAATAGAGAACCCTCATCCCAAATCCTTTGGCCCTTTTTGCAACCGCTTGTCCTATTCTTCCAAGACCTATTATTCCAAGTGTCTTTCCTTTTAGTCCATATCCTAAAAGCATCAGAGGATGCCATCCAACGCCACTCTTTTTCCATTCTCCACTCCTTACAAATTGATCCGCTTCTATTACTCTTCTAGCGGTGGCCAACAGAAGAGTAAATGCTAAGTCTGCAGTAGCATCGGTAAGAACTTCAGGTGTATTCGTAATGTATACTCC